>JBARKD010000226.1:0-13147 GCA_049800615.1 Acidobacteriaceae bacterium
GCCGCGAGACGCAGATATGAGCACCATTGCCTGCGGTGTTCTTCTGCTCGCCGTTTTTGCCTTCGTGTTCTATCCCCAGCGGCACACGGCAAAGCAGGCCGCCAAGACACGACTCGACTTTTTGCGCGAACAGAAAGACGTGTTGTACGACAACCTTCGCGACCTGAATTTCGAGTACAGCGCGGGCAAATATACAGGCGAAGATTATGCGGCCCAGCGTGCCGCGCTGGAGAACGAAACGGCGGCGGTGCTCGAGGAAATTGAGCAGTTGGAAGTACACGCTGCCCATCGCTGACGGAAAAAAGGAAGATGAAACCAAGTTTGCTTGTAGGCGTTTTTACGCTCTTGTTGACCTATGCCGCCGGGGCTTCCGCGGCAACCATTTCAGGAACAGTTACGAATGGCACCACGCATGCCCCTGCGGCCGGAGATACGGTCACGCTGCTCGCCCTCGACCAGCGGATGCAGGAGATCACCAAGACCACGACCGATGCTCACGGCCATTTTTCCATTGACTCTCCGGATGCGGGCATGCACCTGCTTCGCATCGATCACCAGGGCGCCGCATATTTCCAGCCCGCCCCGCCCAACACCCCTAACGTGAACGCCCAGGTGTTCGATGTCGCCGCCGTCGTTCCCGGAGTGAGTACGGTAGCCAACGTGATGCGCGTCGAGACCGATGGGCAGGGATTGCGCGTGACCCAGAGCTTTTTCGTCAAGAACGACTCCAATCCACCGCGCACTCAGTTCAGCAAGAAATCCTACGAATTCTATTTGCCGCAGGATGCGCAAATCGAAGGCTCGGCTGCCGAAGCTCCTGGTGGAATGCCGGTCCAGTCCTCGCCCGTTCGGCTGGAGGAAAAAGGCCACTTTGCGTTTCTCTTTCCCTTGCGCCCGGGGGTGACGCAGTTTCAGATGAGCTACCACCTTCCCTACTCAGGCAGCCTTGCGTTTGACCAGCGGTTTGGCAATCCGACCGATAGCTTTGTGGTCATGATGCCCAAGAGCATGAACTTCAAGGCAGCTGCAGGCGCCACCTTCCAGTCGCTGAATGAAACTCCGAATGCCCTTACTTTTCTGACACGAAACGCCGGTCCGGCGCACGCGATTGGTTTTACCGTCTCTGGTTCCGGCGCGATGCCGCGCGACACCCAGGCGGAGACCCAGGGCAATGACAACGGAGCGGGAGATACAGGATCGAACGCGGCGGCGAATGACACCCGGCCCGGTGGTGGTTTGGGCGCCCCGATCGATACCCCCGATCCTCTTAATAAATACAAGTGGTGGATTTTGGGCGGCGTCGCGCTGTTCTTTGCCGTCGGTGCGGGCTTCCTGATGCGCAGTCCGGCGGAGGCTGCTGCTCCCGCGGAAGGACCGGCGGCTGTCCCGGCAAACACTCCCGGCGGTCTTCTGGCTGCGCTCAAGGACGAGCTGTTTACGCTGGAGACAGACCACCTTCAGGGCCGGCTCACCGATACAGAGTACGAGCAGCAGAAGCAGGCGCTGGAGTTGGTGCTGCGCCGCGCACTGGCCAGAAAACCTGCCTGACCTGCGCAAATTTCATCTCATCGGCGCTGACTCACGATCGCGGTCAGAGAAACCGCAGATCCCTTCGCTACGCTTCGGTCGGGACGACAATTTTGTTGTAGAGCCAGCCGTTTTGTCGCGGTCAGAGACTGGAGCCGTCCTTCATTTGCCGCCTTCCACAACGATCTCCGAGGCGCCGCTATGACGGAGGCGCACGATGTAGTCGCCGTCCAACGCCTCGAGAGTATATCCCGGCTCCTTTAAATCCGATCGCTCAAGGAGCAAGGCCTGTCCGGCAGTAACGCGCGCGGGCTTGAAATTAAGGCGCAATACCTGTGTCCCCTGATCGTCGAACGTTTTATAGGTGACGCGCCGCGGCGCGTAGCTCACCTGCTGAATTACCGAGGAAGATCGGAGAATATGAGACTGCCCGACCGGCGCCAGCTCGGGGAGCGCGCCCATTGTCCAATTGAAGTGGCGAAGGTAGTCTGCGTAACCGTCACTGAACCAATAAGGCGCATGATAATCGGTGCCACAACAGGCCACGAGCCCTTCGGAGGACATGAAGTAGGTCGCATAATTCATGGAACGGAAGGCATCGCGGCGTGCCTGGCCATCGCCGGTCAGACCGGCGTACATGGCGTTGATCGCGGCCCATCTTCCACCATGGCTTCCCTGCCCCGCCCTTGAGCAGCAACCGTCGCGGCCACTCGGAGGCCCCTGCTCGTCAATGGCCCAAGCGCCGAGAAACGGCCCCCGTCCGAAACGCAGGCGAACCCAATCGATGAGATGGCCAACATGATTGATCCATTCGGGGTCGAGAGCGGCGGGATCGGGCCGGCTCATGATGTAGTAGGCGGTCATATCCGGTAGAAACTGGTTTACATTGTCGGGACGATACGGAACATCTTCAAAGAAGCCCGACCACCGGTCCCAGGAACTGCTGGAACGGTTGAGCGGATTGTGAAGAAGCCAGTTCCAGGCAAGATCCCGGGCTCGCTTATAAGCAGCGGTATCTCCGGCATTCAGCCGAATCAGCTCGTCAAAGAGGCGGAGGGAGGCGGACACATCCCCGCCATATTCTTCGCGGGCCAGCGTCACGCCGGTGCGAGCATCCAAGCGAAACGGCCACGGAGTGTGCTCCTCGTCCCCGGTCCGCACATGACGGGCAAGAGCGGCGGCACAATTCTCCGCCGCCTGAAGGTACTTGCGGTCGCCTGTCAGCTCATAAAACAGCGCGTAGGCGTTTCCCAACTGCCCAACCTTATCGGTCTCGATGCCACCATAAAACTCCTTCGGCATGTTTTGGATACAGTGGCCGTATTCAGGCTGGTCGTCGCAGGAGGTAGCGAAGGGCACATTCGGCCACTCCCAATCGGAAGCAGTCGTCCCATGCGCGAGTTGGTAATCAAGCATGCCCTTGACCGCGGCGATCGCTTCCTGGTCGCCGGAGTATGGATACCAGGCCACAAGGCCATCCACAAATGCCGCGTAGACCATGGCCGGATTGTGCTGCCAATTTTCGCCCTGGAGTGTTTCTCCATCCATGACGGAGTTGATGAGGTAGATTTTTAAGCCGGTGCCATGCCGCGTGTCGTTGGGAACTTTGTGCTCGATGAAGTCCCACCCGAGATGCAGGACGTGGTCATAACCAAGGTTTTTGCCCGGTTCGTACCACGCGAGAAGGTTTCCCTGCGGATCCAGGACCGGGTGGTGAAACGGCAGTTGCGCATTTACATAGTCCGGCGCCTGAGCCTGCAAAAAAGGGAGCGAGAACAGCAGAAGAGAGCCCAGAGTCAAGGCCGCGATGTAGGAGATCCGGGATCCGAGCCTGACTGGGGCACCCGGCCTTGGGGCTTGCCTTGAAAATGGAAGCCTCGACCAGACAGGAGAACGCATGAGAAGTCTCCAGAATGCGAAGTAGATGAAATCGATGCGAAATGAAACGGGCCCTGTTCGATTTTCAGACGCTGTATGGCCGGGAAGCTGGTTTTCGTCAGATCATCATATGTTTAAACACAGGCTTGGTCAATACGAGGGCGGGCAGTAGTATCCAAGTGGTGCAGAAAGGGACCATGCGGAAGCGTACTTTTCGAAACGGCCGTCTCAGCGAGCAGATACTGCCGGAACTGCAAAGGATGATCGGCGAGGAGTACGCAGAACCTGGTTCCCGGCTCCCCAATGAGCCCACACTGGCGGAACGGTTCCAGGTGAGCCGCATCGTGATTCGCGAAGCGATGAAGGTCCTTCAGGATCGGGGCGTTGTGGAAGTGCGCGCGGGGCGCGGAACGCTGACACTGGCCTGCAAACCGGACCTGGTGCGCGAATCTCTTCTGCGCGTCTTCAGCGGTCAGCCCATTCCCACCATCGAAGAGATGGAATCGATGCTCGAGCTCCGCCAGGTGCTGGAGGAAATGAGCGCCAGCCTGGCCGCGGTCCGGGCTACGGAGGAAGACCTGACCAGGATCGAGCGGGCGCTGGCGGGCATGGAAAGCGGGGGTACGCTGGAGGAATCCATCGCCGCCGACGTGGAATTTCATCGCGCCGTGCTGCGCGCAGCCCATAACCGCTACCTGGAAATGGTGCTCGACCCGGTGACCTCAGTATTTCTGCAGCAGATCAAACTGACCAACACGGCGTTTATTGGACTCAAGCTTCACCGTGAGATCTTCGAACAGATCCAGGCGCGAAATCCGGTTGCGGTGCGCCAGGCAGTGCGCCGGCTGATGAAGATGACCCTCGAAGATTCGCGGCGGGTGTTGCAAATGCGGTAAGGCCGCAAAAAAGCCTTGACTGCAATTTTTATCTAAACATAATATGTTTCAAACGACGGGCCCTGTCGACCCGCCGCTTCCCTGGTGCGCTTTCCCGCATCCAGCCGGCCATGCTTTAACCGGCCAAGCTTCAAAATAGAGGGCCTCCGCCCCGTTCCGCGGTTTTTAAGTTCCTCTTTCCTGTCAACCCTGGAAGTTCGAACACCGGAGGATCGTCATTATGCGCCGTAACGGCCCGTGGATCGCTATTCTTCTCCTCATCTATTGCGTGGGCAGCCAGGCTCAAATCAATACCGGCAAAATCACCGGTTTTGTCAACGATACCAGTGGCGCCGTCATCTCATCGGTTCCTGTCGTAGCGACCAACGATGCCACCGGCGTCACGACGCAGTCAGTCACCTCCGACACGGGTGAGTACCTGTTGAACTTTCTCACGCCGGGAACCTATCGGGTACAGGCGGAGAAGTCAGGATTCGCCAAAGCCATCCAGACCGGGGTGACGGTCGACGCCGGCGGCACTAGTCGGGTCGACTTTTCCCTCCGCGTAGGCGACGCCGCGCAGACGGTCGAGGTTCAGTCGAATCCGATCGCCATCGCGACGGAAACGTCGGAGCTTTCGCAGACATTCTCCCACCGGGAACTGGACACGCTCCCTAACCTGGACCGGAATCCCCTTTACCAGCTCAATCTGATCCCCGGCGCGAATAACGATGTGGGCAGCGGCAACTATGGGACCAATGGCGGAGAGAACGGTTCCGCCATCGGAGAAACGCGCCCGCAGATTGCTTCGATTGGCGGCGTAGACGCCAACGCCAACAACGTTTACATCGATGGCGTGCCCAACCGGGAACCACAAAACGCCTACATCAGCCTTGTACCCCCTATCGAGGCGATCCAGTCGGTGGAGGTATATACGGGCAAGTACAATGCGGAGTTCGGCTTCTCGGGAAGCGCGGTGATCAACGTGACGACGCGGTCGGGGGGAAATCAATACCACGGCTTCGCGTTCGATTTTCTTCGCAACGAGGACACCGACGCATTGAACTATTTCGCGGGTGGCGTACCCAAGACGCCTTTTCGGCGGAATCAATTCGGCGGCGGGGTCGGCGGGCCAATCCTGAAAGACAGGCTGTTCTTCTTTGCCGATTACCAGGGCACGATCCTCCATACCAGCACGCCGCAGTTCACTTCGGCGCCGACACCCAAGATGCTGACCGGAGACTTCTCCGAGCTATACGTTCCCGGCCAAGTAGACGATGCCGGCAATACCTACGGACAGATCTACGATCCTGCCACGCGGGTGTCTGACGCGAACGGCAACATACTGGGCGCCAGCCCCTTCCCCGGAAACATCATTCCCAAAAGCCGCTGGGATTCCGCGGCCGCGGCGATGAACACAGCCGATATTTTTGGCGTCTCCAATCTGCCCGGGATAAGCCAGAATCTGCAATATCTCTACACCAACGACCAGACGGTACACGAAGCGGACGGCCGCCTGGATTTCGACCGCAGCGCCAGTGACCGGATCTTCTTCCGCTACTCCGTACTGGACGCCATCAACAACAACCTGACCAACGTGAATAACTTCTTCCAGACCGGCAACGCGGACTCTACGACCTTCAACCAGAATATGTTGCTGTCGGATTTTCGTAACTTCGGAGTTACGAAGATGAATGAGCTGCGGCTGGCCTACAACCGTTCGCATGTCCGTACCAGCAACAAGAGCATGGCCGCGGACTGGAACAACACATTCGGAATTCCCAACGGCAACCTGAGCAGTGATCCGGCGACCAAGGGGCTGGCCGAGTTCATTATGAATGGTGTGCCGGCCATCGCCGAGCCCGACTGGGTCGGCTACATCATCAGCAATACCTTCGGCGTAGCGGACAACTTTACCTGGAACAAAGGCCGCCACCTGATCAAAGTCGGCACGAATGTCAATTACGTCGTGGACGTTTCCGCCGACACAATCGGCGGGGACGATCCGCGCGGCACGCTTACCTTCAATGAAGCGATGACCTCCTTTGACGGCGTTGGTTACAACGGCGGCGCCAATCCAGCGAATGCCCTGGCCGTGCAACCGATCGGTTATCCCGCCTTCCTGCTGGGAAACATGGTCTCAAGCGCACGGGCTCACTTCATCACGGGAGCCCCATATCAAAGCTTTTGGCAAACGGCGTGGTATGCGCAGGACGATTTCAAGGTAACTCCGTCGCTTACCCTGAACCTCGGGCTTCGCTACGAGATAACCAGCCGCCCGGTGGAACGCCACAACCGGCAGTCGAACTGGGATACACGCACGAATCAATTGGTGGTCGCCACCTCAAGCAATCGCAGTCCTGCCCTGGGGCTCGATACCAACGACTGGGGTCCCCGAGTCGGATTTGCCTGGACACCCGATCATGGAAAAACGAGCATCCGCAGCGGTTACGGAATCTCCTACTGGATGGCTTATTGGTCCGGTCCCCTGACCATCCTCGGGCTGACCTATCCTAACTACGCCAAGGAAGCCTTGCTCACACCCAACAACCTGACGCCAAGCCTGCAATTGTCTCAAGATGGGCTTCCGCTGGCGAACGCGGAATACGATTCTTCCGGCAAACTGATCATCCCGGACAATGCCTTGATACGGGGCGCGGAATATAGCTGGCAAAATCAGCGTGTGGACCAGGCCACGTTGAACGTGGAACGGCAAATCCGCTCGGGCATGATCCTCGACATCGGCTACATGAACGTGCGCGGCATACACAATAACCACTCGACCAATATCAACCAGGCGCCGCCGACTCCTCAGGGCACGGATTACAACACCGAGCGCCCACTCTATGGCCAGTATCCGCAATTGGGTGATATTCCCATTTCCGAGAGCATAGCCGGAACCTGGTATGACGCGCTGACAGTCCGCTATGCAGCCACCATCAACCGCTCCATCTTCATCAACGCCGCCTATGCGTATGCCAGGACTTTTGACAACGGCAATAATCTGGACCAGTCCAATATCAACCAATATTACGGTCCGTCGCAGCAGGATATTGCCCACATCCTGAATGCCCAGGTGAGTGCGCAGCTTCCGGTCGGGCGGGGCAGGAGATTCCTGGGAAACACCAACCGGCTGGTCGACACACTGATCGGCGGCTGGGAATATGCGAGCCTGATCCACGTGCGCAGCGGGACGCGCTTTGACGTTACCGCGAACGACACCAGTTCGCTGAACAACGGCCAGACCAATCGCCCGGACAGGATCGGAAACGGGACGGTCAGCAATCCCACGATCAACCGTTGGTTCGACACCAGCGCCTTCGTCGTACACACCACGCCGCTGACCTACGGGACATCAGGAATCAATCCGCTGCACGCGGATGGAGAACAGCAACTGGACTCTTCGCTACTCAAGACTTTTCGCATTACGGAACGAAATGCACTTCTATTCCGGGTGGATGCCTTCAACACTTTCAACCATCCGAATTTCGCCGCACCCGATTCAGTAGTAGGAGACGCGGCGGAGGGACAAGTTACTTCAACAGCGATTGATAACAGGCGTTTGCAGGTCTCATTGCGATACTCCTTCTAGGTGAATCGCCAGGGTTCTTCAGCCGGGACCACACTCCGGCTGAGAGTATGCTTGGATCGTGCGGCCGGAGGACAGTATGGCGGGGAAGGTGCAACAATCACGGGATCTTATGGATCTTACAGACAGGCAAATCGACTTACTCCACCACACGTTCATCGACTACCAGGCTACTTCAGCATTTATCGAATACCCGCTGATTATGGAGCGCGCCGATGGCCTCTATTACTGGGACATCGGCGGAAAGCGGTATTTTGATGCGATCGGCGGGATTTTCGTCGCCGTTCTCGGGCATCGCCATCCGCGCATCATGCAGGTTATGCGCGATCAGATGGAGAAGATCACGTTCGCGCCCCCGCTCCACAGCACAACCAACGTCATGCTCGACTTTGTCGAGAAATTGGGATCGGTGACCCCCGGCTCTCTGAAGTTCGTAAAGCCATACAGCGGAGGATCGGAGGCGGTCGAATCCGCACTCAAGTTCACCAGGCAATATTTCCATCAAACAGGCCGGCCCAACAAATTCAAGTTCATCAGCCGCTATTACTCCTACCACGGCGGGACGTTCGGCGGCATGAGCGCAAGCGGAACCGGCGTGCGGAAATCGAAGTTCGAACCGCAAATGGACGGCTTCCTCAAAGTATTTCCACCGAGCTACTATCGCGACCGGTTCCCCACCTGGGAAGAGGCCAATCGCTTCGCAGCCAAAAGCCTGGAAGACGTCATCGTCCACGAGGATCCGAGCACGGTTGCCGGTTTCATTGTCGAGCCCATCGGAAACACTGGCGGTATCATTACGCCGACCGAAGAATACTTCCGCATGATCCGCGAGATCTGCGACCGCTATCAGGTGCTTCTGATATTCGATGAAGTGATCACCGGGTTCGCCAAGACAGGCAACATGTTTGCCGCGCAGACCTTCGGCGTCACGCCGGATATTATTTGTGCCGGCAAGGGCATTTCGAGCGGCGCCATCCCGCTGGGCGCGATGATTGCACGGCAGGAGCTGGCCGAGGCATTTCAAGGAAATGCAGAACAGAATCTGCATTTCGCTCATGGCCACACCTTTGCCGGCAATCCTCTGGCCTGCGCGGTGGGCATGGCCGTTGTGGACGAAATCCTGGAACAAAATCTTTGTGCCAAGGCGGAACGCCTGGGCCAGTATCTTCGGCATCGCCTGACGGATTTGAAAAAGTACGGAATCGTACGGGAGATCCGGGGAAGGGGGATCCTGCTCGGAGTAGAACTGATGAAGGATACCGGTTCCATGGAGCCATTCCCCGAGTTGGGTACGGAGCTCAAGCGGACGGCCCTCGAGCAAGGGCTTATTCTGCGCATCGATCCGACATGGTTCGCCGTGGCGCCCCCGCTGATCGCGGAGGAGAAAGACCTGGACGAGATGTGCGGCCTGATCGATGCCAGTCTCCGATCTGCCCTGGACCGGGTTTGTGTCGCCAAGCGATAGATGCGGTAAGGAGGCGATTTGAAATCATTGGCAAGAGTTGCCAGGGCTCTGCTGGTCTTTGGGCTTGCAGCGTCCGCCGCGGCACAACCGCCGTTTCAGGTTCTCACGACTGTCGACGCCACCAGCATTGCCGGCAGGCCAGTTGCGCTCGATGCGCAAGGCAAGCTGCTTCCCTTTCCCATGCCGGCGGACACGGGATATTCCTACTCGGGATACTTTCTGTCCCAATGGACGATCCTGTGGGATCAGTACAATCGCCAGCGGCTGCCTTATTACTACTGCTGTTACGATTTCGACCGCACCACCTTCGAGATGTACCCGGAAAAACATTGGGCCAACTCCACCGGTTATCTGCGGGCGATGATGCAAGGATTCATGGAACGGCTCTACCCGTACACCGGAGATCCGCGCACCATTACCTTTATCCGTGACCTGGTGGATTACGAGCTGGCCAACGGGCTGACGCCCAAAGATTATGCCTGGGCGGAAGTGCCTTATGCTTCCGCAAACCCGGGCAGCCCTCGCTACACCGGCTGGAGCCACCACGGCGAGGACTATATCGAGCCTCACGTTGTGGGCGAGGACGGATACGGCTATCTTCGACTTTACGAGATGACCGGAGACACCAGGTATCTGGTCGCCGCCATCCGCTGCGCCGATGCCCTGGTCAAGAACTTCAAGCCGGGAGATGAGCAGATTTCTCCCTGGCCCTACCGCTGCTTTGCCCGCGACGGAAGCACCAGTGGAGCGGGAAAGAACGGGATGTTTCCCTATTCGGCCAACGTAGTGGAACCGATCATGCTATTCGATGAGTTGATTCGGCTCCACCAGGGCGACACGCAAAGTTACCAGAGAGTTCGCGAGGGCTCGTGGGCATGGCTGATGAAATACCCCATGCAGAACAACGTGTGGGTCGGCTATTTCGAAGATGTGACCGCCAGCATGGGCAATATGAACCAGGTCATCCCGCTGGAGTTTGCCCGATATGTCATGCTGCACCCCGACAAAGATCCTGAGTGGCGCGAACACACGCGCAAGCTGATCGACTGGGTCAAGACCACGCCGAAGTGGCCCAAATACATGGTGCATGGCGCCCTGATCACCACCGAGCAGGGAGATGGCAAGGACTTCTGTTGCAACCTTCCCAACCAGTGCTGCGATAGCCATAGTTCACGCCTTGCGGCGACCGAAGCGTTCTACTACGCGAAGACCGGCGACCTGGCGTACAAGGAACAGGCCTACCGCACCTATAACTGGGTCACATATTTCCAGGGGTTGCCGCGAGACGCACACGCGCCGTTTTCCGACCAGTGGTGGTTTACGGATGAATTTTCCGATGGCCCGCGACGAATGATGGATGCGTTTTGGGCGATCCCGGAGTGGGCGCCTGCCGATGAATCGCACTTGCTCGGGTCTCTCTCGGTAGTGACCAGGATCGCGTACGGTCCGGGAACGGTTACTTACTCCACCTTTGACCCTGAATCAACCGATGTCCTTCGACTCAACTTCGTTCCCCGGTCCATCACGGTAAACGGCAGGCAGATCTCTCGCCAAACAAACCTCGAGCAAGAGGGCTACACCTTTAACGATGCGAACAAAACGCTTTCGATACGGCACACCAGCGGCAAAGACGTCGATATCCAGGGAGAGAGCGAAGACCGTCCGCCCTTTTATATAACCTTCGATGATCCACACTTGCCTGCGGGAACTCCCTTGATCGGTCAATACCCTTCGGGTGTCGTCGATTGGGGTGAGGGAGAGTGGGAGATCGGCACGCCGGATGGCAAGTTCGGGACGTTTACCGTCCGCCTGGCAAACCCTTCCGCGGAAAACGCGACGTTCCAGTTTCCCGCACCCCACATCTTTGCCGGGGTGGACGTGTACAACAGCGGCGATCACGACGCGAGCCTCACTATTCGTTCGCCTGAGACGCATGCGCTCTCGGTCACGCTCAAACCGAAAGAACTTCGCCGTGTGAGGACAGGTTGGCGCGATCCAAGCACGTCCGTTGCTTTCGACATCACCAACGGAGCGGGATTGATATGGGATAACCTGGCTTACTTACACCAGTAGACCGCTACCGTCCGACAGGGTCGCCGGTGGGCTGGCGCTTTTTGCGCTCTTCGTAGACAGTAATCAGCAGCGTGCTCAGGAGCACAAGTGTTCCGCCCAGAATCATAAACAGTGTGAGCTTTTCGTGCAGAACCAGCGCCGCGATGATCAAACCGAAGAAAGGGATCATGTAGTTCGATAAGCCGGCCTGGATGGCATCGAGGCGAGTCAGGACCGTCAAAAAGATCACCATGGATAGGCAGTATTGAAATACGGCCAGCAGCCCAATACCCAGCCATGTTTTCGCCGAATAGTGAAGAACCAGGCGTAGCGCGCCAGGCTCGACGAAAAAGGTTATGGGTATCAGCAGGAGGTTTACGAAGTAATAGCTGTAGAGAAGCACCTGGAGCGGCGAATAGTTCTCCAGCAGCTTCTTGCTGTAGACGTTATAAAAGGCGCTACCGCAGACGCTGATGAAGATCAACGCGTTTCCCAGCAGATAGCTGCTGTTGGTGAAGTTGAGCGATCGCCAGTCGACGCCCGAGCATTCGATAACGCCGGCGATCGCCAGCGCAAAGCTTACCCAACGAATGCGGGACATGGTTTCGCCGAGAAGAAAATAGGCCATAACCGTGGTTGCGATGGGCATGGCCAGAGCGAGCAAGGCGGCGTTCGAAGCAAGCGAAAAACGAAGGCCCCAGGTGATGAAGAGTTGAGCCACAACCTGCCCCATGATGCCGATCAGCATGAAGCGGAGCCAATCTTTGCGCGCCACCACCGTTTTTCTCTGCGTGGCGCGATTCTCCCAACGCACGATAGGCATCAGAAGCACGGTGGCAATCAACATAGGAAAAGCGGTCGCGGCAACCGGGCCCATCTGCTCCTGCACAATCTTGACCAGCACGAACTGGCTGGCCCACATGAAGTTGCAGAGCAGCAACAGACCCCAGTCGCGCAGACGCTCAGCAGAGAACACGGGAGCTCCTTAACCTAAGGAAATACTGGATAAGTAAATGACGGGAACGGAGGATAGTTCGATTGGATCGTGCACAGATCGTAAATAAAACCGCTTCCACATGCAAGACACTTATCGATAAGCAACAGGAGCGATTCGGCCGCGTTGGGGCTGTTGCAGAAACCGCAAGCGTTCTCGCGCTGGAGGCTCCTTCCCGATGATCAGGGCCATTGAAACCTCTCTTGACTCCTTGCGCCTTTTGCAACTGGACAATGAATGGCTTTCCCTATCTATTCTGCCCGAGGTGGGTGCAAAGATTCTGACGCTGTTTGATAAGAAACGCGAACGGCAGCTGCTTTGGGAAAACCCACGCATCCTCCCGCAGAGTTATCCCGTAGACGCAAACTTCGATAACTACTGGTGCGGTGGATGGGATGACGCCTATCCAACTGCCGATGCGTGTGTCCACAAAGGAGAGCTATTCCCGAACCTGGGAGAGCTGCGCTCGCTCCGCTGGACGGTCGAGGACCTGGCAACGAATGCGGAGACCGCCACAGCGAAGCTCTCCGCTTATGGCCCTATCAGCGCGATTCGGGCTACCAAGACAGTGATATTGAGCGGGCGAGCCGTCGAGATGCGCTATACCATCAAAAGCCTGAGCCCGTTTCCCTTGGATTTTCTTTGGGGAACTCACCCTGCCTTCTGCGTGGAAGCGGGTACTCGCCTCATTCTTCCGGCTCGCACCGGAATTGTGGCTCAGTCGAACCATTCCTCGCTGGGAAAACCCGGCCAGGAATATAGCTGGC
>JBARKD010000227.1:0-17500 GCA_049800615.1 Acidobacteriaceae bacterium
GCTACGCTCCGGTCGGGATGACAATTCTGTTCAGAGGTGGGAGACGAAGGGCAGGCATTCTCTTCTGTTCCACTTATCCTTCCTCCACCCATCCGCAGAGTTGTCATCCCGACCGGAGCGTAGCACAGCGTAGCGAAGTGGAGGGACCTGCTGTTCTCTAACTCAAAAGCGGCTCCGGACCGTGGGATCAGTACATGATCCAGCCGCCGTCGACGTTCAGTGTCTGGCCCGTCATGGCTCCGCTCAAATCTGTGCCCAGGAAAAAGCAGACGCGCGCGACGTCCAGTGGAGTGATCCGCCGTTTCAGGCTCTGAAAATTCATAAAGGCATCTGAGTCCGCCTTGGGCATCAGCTTGCGTTCTCCCTCGGTCTCGATTGCCCCCGGAGTGATGCAGTTGACGCGCACGTTGTGCTCCCCCATCTCTCTCGCCAGGGCCCGTGTAAAGCCAATGATGCCAGCCTTGGAAGCAATGTAGTGGGTCAGGTTCTGCAAACCGGTAAAGAAAGTTACAGAAGAAATATTGACGATCGCTCCCGACCGCTGGCTGACCATGTGAGGCGCGACCAGCTTGCAACAGTGGAAGACGCTCTTCAGATTGATGTCCAGCATGGCATCCCACTGCTCCTCGGTCATCTCCAGGAAAGCCTGGCGGGGATAAACACCGGCGTTGTTGATCAGCACGTCGACATGTCCGAAGCGGGTGTGCGCATCCTTGACCACGGCTGCCATCGCATCCTTATCGCGCGCGTTTGCCTCGAAGGCAACCACGGAATGTCCCTTCGATTCCAGGGCCGCTGCATGCCCCCTGACACCGTGCCCATCCAGGTCGGTCAGGTATACGTGCGCGCCCTGCTCGGCAAATAGCTTAGCTACACCGGCGCCGATACCTGCCGCTGCCCCGGTGACGATGACAACCTTGTGTTTGATGAGTTCCGTAAGCATTCCAGCGCTGATCTTATCAAAGCCGAGTCAAACTCTACTCGGCCTGCCCGACCTCCAGCCCGAAGCGCGACAAGTCGCGCTTCTGAAACTGGTAATCAATGACAAAACCCAACCCGATGGTCAGTGGTATCAATCCGACCGCCGCGCCCGCCAGTACATCGTGCTCATTGACAATCCAGGCCAGGACGAGAAAGAAGAAAATTAAACCGAGGCCACTGGAAATCAGGAGAATGGCAGTCCGGCGCGTATTCGCCAGGCCGCGGAGCGGATCCTTAGCCGGCCTCGTGTCCTCGGCTCGTTTGCCTAACAACCTGTCGATCTCGTCCGCGCTCATGCCGCGCGCGACCATCGCCATGCGCTGTTCAGCCCTCAGCCTTACCCGGTGCGCTTCCCCCATGACGCCGGCGACAATCGCGACGATGGCAACCAGCAGTGCTCCCAGTGGAATTAAGAACGGACTCAAGTGGTAGTACATGATTTTCCCTCCCTTTCTGACCGCCTTAGACCGCGGGCCCGGCCAGGAGTTTCAAGAAAAAGAGTGAAACTTTCAGCGCAAGTTTTAGTCTGACTCTGCTTGCACTCCACCGATTCCAGCTTCGAGCAGATCGTCCGCGACCATCAGGCTATGGTCTTCCGCACGCTCGTGCGTCTCACGGGAAGCCGCGAACATGTGGAGGACCTTGCCCAGGAGGTGTTCCTTCGCCTCTACCGGGCGCTGGGCGGCTTTCGCGGGGAAGCCCTGCTCAGCACCTATCTTTATCGCATCATCGTCAATGTGGCCCAGGACGAGTGGAAGCGCCGCAGGCGCGACCGGCCTCTGACGTCCTTTTCCGATGAAGAGACGGATTGGGAAGAGCGCCTGCCACACCCCGGCCCCGATGCAGAACGGCAGTTGGCCGACAAGCAGTTTCGGTATTCTGTAGAGAAGCAGTTGCAACAGCTCAGCACGATCGAAAGAACCGTCCTGGTGCTTTACCATCAGGAAGAACTCAGCTATGAGCAGATAGCATTGTCGCTCAAATTGCCCATTGGCACCGTACGCACGCACCTGCACCGGGGCCGCAAGAGGCTTCGCGAGGGAATGCAGCGGCAACACCAGGCCGAAAGGGGAAGGGCATGGCAGAAGACAAAATGAATCTTGATTGGCAAGCACTCGAGCGAAAGATCGTTGTGGCGCTGGAGAATGCACCCCTTGTCGATGTCCCTGCGGGCTTCGCGGCGCGGGTGGCCAGCTCCTTGCCTGCGCAACCCACCTTACGTCTTACCCCGGCGCGATACGGCGTGCGCGCAGCCTTGGTGTGCCTGGTAACGCTGATGTTGTTGATGCTGGTGGCCGCTCCACGCGCGATGGGAAGCTCCGCGCTCTGGCTTTCCATCGAATCGATTTTCTGCGCGCAGTTCGCCCTGTTAGCCGTATGGCTGGTTGCCCGGAGCTATCGTTCCTCAAGTTCGTTCTGAACCAATCCCCTTCCCGGAGTCATTGATGACCACCCGAATTACCCGGAGCGATCCACGCTATGCCCTGCTGCGGCGCAGCCGAAATTTGCGCTGGGACGGCGATCCGGCACAGGGAGTCGCGGAGGTCGAGCTTTGCGCCACCCGGGAGCAGGCGGCGGAAGCCCTGCAGCGCGCCGTCAGCACCGGCATGCGGCCCACGGTGCGCAGCGGAGGGCATTGCTACGAGGACTTCGTGGTCAACAATCCCGGCGGTCTGCTCCTGGACCTGAGTCTGCTGAAGAGCGATGCGCTGCCAGGGGATGGAGACCGCTACCGCATCAGCCCCGGACAGGTGCTGGGCGAAGCCTACATCGATCTTTATAAGCGGCACGGGGTGACGATCCCTGGCGGCAGTTGCTATGAGGTGGGAGCCGGAGGGCATATTACCGGCGGCGGATACGGTGTTCTGTCGCGTTTGCACGGGCTCACGATCGACTGGCTTTCCGCCGCCGAAATCCTGACCGTCGACAACAAAGGGCATGTGGATCTGCGGATTGTCGACAAGCAGCATGAGCCGGAGCTCTTCCGCGCCTGCCGCGGCGGTGGAGGAGGAAATTTCGGTGTGGTCACGGGATTTCTCTTCGACCGCTTACCGCAGGCTCCCTTTGAAGTTGCTAATGCTCACCTCTCCTTCGACTGGATCGGCATGACCGAAGAAAAATTCATCGACATCGTTCAAGCGTACGGCGACTATATGGCGACCAGGGGCTGCGATAAGGACACCTGGGGACTGTTCACCGCCATTGGGCTCACGCACAGTTCTGCCGGCCGGATCGGACTCTCGCTGCAGTTTTGCAATCCGGACGGGCGCTGCGACGACCTGAGCCCGGTGGACGAGTTTCTCGATCGCTTCGTAGCGTTTACCCCGGCGGAAAGACGCACAGGTATGCCCGGCAACCAGCGATTTGCACAGCGGTCTCCGTCAGCTCGCCAGCAAACCAAAAAATATAGCGTCGACCGATTGTTGTGGCTGGATGCGACGATTGGCGACAGCGGGAGTGGGCGCAGCGAGCGCGCCGCCTACAAATCCTGTTACATGAAGCGGAATTTTACGCGCGCGGAAGCGAAGTGCATCTACAAGCACCTGACGCGGGTGATACCCGACGTGGACCTGCGCGGCTCGGTAATGGCGGTTGATTCGTATGGGGGTGCCGTTAACCAGAAGGACCTGGCACAGGCCACAGCGGTGGACCAGCGTGCCTCGATCATGAAAGTTCAGTTCCAGCAGTATTGGGAGCAGGCGGATGAAGATGAGGGCCGCCTGAAATGGATGCGGGAGTTCTACACCGATTTATATTCGCAGGAAGTAGCGCCGACGCATGCGGGCGCTCCTTTCCCTAACGAGCATTACGAGGGCTGCTACATCAACTACCCGGATGCCGATATGCTCGCGTATCCGTTCTGGCCGCAGCTCTATTACGGCACCGGTGAGCTGTATCCCTTTCTGCAGCAGGTGAAGCGCCGGTACGATCCGAACAATATTTTCCACCACAAGATGTCGATCCGCGGTTGACAGCGCCGCACGGCTTAGACGGTCATGGTCCAGGGTCACGGGGTCCGGGCTCTTTTCGCTTTGCACTTATCAAAACCAACTAAAAAGGAGTAAGACGATGGAAACGCAGTCCAGAAGGGGCCTTCTCAAGAACGCGGCCAAGGCGGCAGTGGTCGCCACCGGGGGCACCGTGCTTGGAGCAACCGCAGAGGCAAAGAACACGAGCAAGATGGAGAAGAAGGCTTATTCGTGCAAGCCAAATGATGACAATACTCCCAAGGCTGCGCCTTTGTTTTCCCCTGCCGTTTCTTACGGCAACCTGTTATTCCTCGCCGGCGTAGGGGCGCACTTCGAGGGCACGATTGAGGAGCACACCAAACACGTCCTGGACGAGCTCGAAAAGAATTTGCAATGCGCCGGCTCTTCCATGGACAAGGTGCTCAAGGTGAACGTGTATCTCAATGACATCAAAGATTGGGCGCGCATGAACACTGCGTATGCGGGTCGCTTCGGAAGCGTTCCACCTGTACGTACCACAGTTGCGCCCGCCGGCGGCATTCCCGGGAATTCCCTGGTTGAGATTGATCTCATCGCTTACATCTAAGGGATTCATTTGCGGCCCGGCTATTTCCTGCGCATGCGGGAAATGGCCGGAGCGCATGGAGGGCAAAAAAGCTCGACCCATATTGGCACTAATAGCCTATCCCTTGACTCGCCCGTGCTAGAGTCTCGACCCGCTTCTGTGTTAGTGTGAAAGTGTGAATTCCGCTTTCACCAGCCTTGCGTGTTGCCGTTGCGCTTCCTCAGCGCAGTCCGGCTGTTGTTGGTGCTCGCGCTAAGTCCTTCCAAATTAAAATCCGTAAATTCACTAATCCAGGAAATTTCTTCGTGAGCCCAGTTCTCTATCTACGCACTTCCGCACGCCGCGCTTCCTTCTCCGAGCGCTCCCTCCCATTCTGTTGTAGCCGCTGATTCGTTCTTCCAGCCTCGCCCAGAAATCCTTCAGGAGTAATTTATGCGGTCAGCGTTTCGATCTTTATTTTTCGTTGTTTTTCTCGCCATGGCGCCGGCAGTGTACGGGCAAATGGTGGGCGGCACAATTTCCGGAGACGCCGTGGACGCGACCGGCTCTGCGATACCGCAGGCTAATGTCCTGATTCGCAACGATGAGACCGGAAGCGAGCGGAAGCTGGTCACCGGGGAAGGGGGCACGTTTTCCGCGCCCTCGGTGGCGGTGGGGCCGTATACCGTTTCCGTCACGCGCGATGGCTTTGAGCCGTTAGATCGCACCGGCATCCGCTTGACCGTGGGGCAGAATGTGCAGCTTCACCTTGTGCTTACCGTGGGCAGCGTGCAGCAAACCGTCGCTGTCGTAGATACTCCCGCGGTCGTCGATACGTCCACGCTCCAGACGCAGGGCCTGGTCGACGAACGGCAAGTCAAGGAGCTGCCGCTCAACGGCCGCAGCTTCGACCAGCTGATCCAACTGAATCCGGCCTCGGTGAGCTACACTACCCAGCGCTCGGGCGGAGTGGGCACTTCGAACTCCTCAGTCGGTAATATGTTCTCCGTTTCCGGACGCCGGCCACAGGACAATCTCTTTCTGCTGAACGGCATCGAGTACACCGGGGCATCGCTGATCAACGTGACCCCGGGAGGAACGAGCGGGCAACTTCTGGGCGTAGACGCGGTGCGCGAATTCAATGTGGTGAGCGATACCTATGGCGCCAATTACGGTAAACGCACCGGGGCGCAGATATCGATTATCACTGCATCCGGAGGCAATAAGCTCCATGGATCGGTCTATGAATTCCTACGCAACAGCGCGCTGGACGCGCGGAATTATTTCGACCAGGCCAAGATCCCGGAATTCCAGCGAAACGATTTTGGAGCGGCCCTGGGCGGTCCCTTGCGGCGCAACAAGCTCTTCGGCTTTGGCAACTATGAAGGTTACCGGCAAAATCTCGGCCTGAGCGCGCTTGCCTTTGTTCCGGATAATGCCTCGCGGGCGGCGGCTGTTTCCGGCGTCAAGCCGTTGCTGGACCTGTGGCCGATCGCGAATGGCCCTGAGCTGCTGAATCCGAATGGCACGGCGAGCGGCATTGCGGAAGCATTTTCCAATCCGCCCCAGCACGTGCGCGAGGATTTCGGAACCACCAGGATCGATACCAATCTCACCCCCAACGACTTGCTGTTCGGTGTTTACACGGTTGATGACAGCGACGCGGCAACGCCCTCGCAAAACCCCTACTCCACCATTTATGAGCGGCTTCGCGAGCAGGTGCTGAGCGCGCAGGAGCAGCATGTTTTTTCCCCCAACCTGCTCAACACCCTCCGAGTCGGCTATTCGCGGGCGGCCTATTACTTTACCGGCGAAGTGCCGGTACCCCTCTCCGGATGGGTCGCGGACAAGCCCGTAGGGGCCATCGTGATCGCAGGAAGCACGGCGTCCAATGGCGCTTCGCAGGTAACACTGGCGGGTGCAAATACCGGGAGCAACAACGATGCGGTGCGGAACATTTTCACCGTCGACGACCACATCTTCTGGACCCACGGCCGGCACCAGGTGGAAGCCGGGGTATGGCTACAACGGTTGCAATCGAATGACAACCTCGCCCAGAACCAATATGGGCAAGCTTCGTTTTCAACCCTGGCCTCTTTCCTGCAAGGAAGCGTGGCCACCTTCACGGTGGTTCCTGCGCCGACGGAACTTGGCTGGCGGACGTTGTTTGCTGCCGCATTCCTGGAGGATGCCTGGAAAGTGACGCCACGACTGGAGCTGCGCGCGGGCTTCCGTTCTGAATCGAGCAGCGGATGGAATGAGGCCAATGGGAGAGCGTCCAACTACGGTTTCACGAATGGCGTCATCAACACCAATCCCACAATTGGCAACTCGGCGCTGTTGCAAAACCGCGCAAAGTTCATGCCCGAGCCGCGCATCGGGATAGCCTACGATCTTTTCGGAAACGGCAAGACGGCCGTGCGGGCAAACTTCGGCGTGCACCGCGCACTGCTGGATGCGCTGGATTACCGCCTCGACCAGACCGCGCCATTTAACACCACGCTATCTTTCAGCAATACGACGGTAGACAAGCTCACCCAGCTTGCGGCCGGCGCCGCCGGCGGAAGCGGACAGATCTCACCCAGCAACGTACAACCGGATATCTATACGCCTACGGTGCTGTCCTGGACCTTCAGGATCGAGCAGCAAATCGCACCCGCCACTTCCCTGACCGTCGGCTATGTTGGTTCCCACGGGTACCACCAGATCCTCTCAGAGGATCAGAACACACCGGCCACGGTTACGTGCCCTGCGTCATGCCCCGCGGCGCTGGCGCCAGGCACGATTTACTATCCTTCTACCGTGAAGGCCAACCCCAACGTGGCCAATACGACTTCGTGGGCCTCGCAAGGGATCAGCAACTATAACGCTCTCGAGGTGGACGTCCGCCGCCAGTTGTCACGTGGGCTGCAGTTGCGCGGCGTTTACACCTACGCGAGCAACCTCGATGATGGTTCTGCCTGGAATACCAGCGTATCGGCGAACACGCCGGCATTTGTGATGTACCCGGGAAATCCCAGGCTCGACTATGGACCAGCAGCTACGAATATCCGCCATGCGGGCGCGATCAATGGCACGTGGCAGCTGCCTTTTCACCGTGGGGTGCTGGTGGATGGCTGGTCACTGAGTGGGATTGCCACTCTGCAAACCGGCTTCCCGTTGTCGCCACAGTTGGGCTATAACCCGACCGGAAACGGAGATACACGCAATCCGGTGCGCCCGAACCTCACTCCCGGCTTTCGCGGGCCGCTTTATGCGAAAACCGTGCAGCAATGGTTCAATCCCGCCGCCTTCTCCGCGCCTTACCCGGGGACGTTTGGCAACGTGGGAAGAGACACGCTGACAGGCCCGGGACTTTCGAATCTGGACTTCGCGCTGGCCAAGAGCACAAGAATCCGGGAGGGATTGCAGGCGCAATTCCGGGCTGAGTTCTTCAATGTGCTGAATCACTCGAACTTCACCACGCCGAACCCGGTGGTGTACAGCACCGGGCCAACCCCAAAAACGCCAACGACTGGGGCCCAGGTATCGCCAACCGCCGGTGTGATCAGCGCCACAGCAACTACGTCACGCCAGATCCAATTCGGATTGAAGCTGCTGTTCTAGCGGCGCCGGCTGGAAAAAGTCACGGAAGGCCGCGGGGAGCAAGCAGACGTTAAATTTGTTCGCAGTTTTTTGCGTTTCCTGTACCCTAGCTCTCTATGAAAGCGCCGGCGCAATTTTTGCTTTTCTTTTGTCTCGCCTTGACCGCCCACGGGGACGTCGTTGTGCTGCATGACGGCACCAGCTACAACGGACACTTCACGCCCCCCGGCAGCACGCTCTCGTTCGTCGACAACCAGGGGATCCATTACGACCTTCCGGTCAGCGACGTCCAATCCCTGGTTTTTTCCAACGCAGACGACCACCTCACCTTGCGTAACGGCAAAACCTACTCCGGTCAGCTGCAGGGAATGACCATGGTCAAATTCGAGGGAAACGGCGGCATCGGCTACCAGTTTCCTGTACGCGATGTCAGCTCGCTCATCCTGACGGGAGCCCCCGCGCCGGCGGTTGCCCATCAGGTCCAGGCGGTCGTCGTTCCTGAAGGCGCTGACATCGTCATCCGCACCGACGACGCAATCCAATCCGGTCAGGAATCGTCCGGCCAGCTCTATCCCGCAACGATTGAGCAAAATGTTTATGGCAGCTCAGGGACGGTTGCGATTCCCGCGGGCACCCGCGCCAAGCTGGTGGTCAGCAATGTCAGCGGCGGCGGCGCGGTGCATAGCCCGGAGCTGGTGCTTGATTTGTATTCTGTGGATGTGCAGGGCGAACAATACCGCGTGGATAGCTCGTCCGTCACAGAAAATAATCGGAGCGGCCTGGGAGCGAATCGGCGCACGGCCGAATATACCGGCGGGGGCGCAGGGGTCGGTGCCCTGTTGGGCGCCGTTTTGGGCGGCGGCAAAGGCGCGGGCATCGGGGCTCTTGCGGGCGCCGGCGGTGGAGCGCTGACCCAGCTCTTCACCCGAGGTAAAGAGATCAAGGTTCCGGCAGAAACAGTCATGACGTTTCGTCTCGAGCGAACCCTGGTGATGCATCCGTAAAGCCGGATAGGTCAGCGTGCGCCCACGACCCCGGCATTCTTCAAGGCCTGTTTTTCCGCATCGAGAGAGGATGTGTGCAGTTGCACCACATGCTGCATCGCTGCCTCGGCTTCTTGTGCGTGACCCTGGGAACGCAGTGCCCGCGCCAACAGATAAAACGATCCCGCGTCCTCCGGATTCATGTCGACGGCCTGGCGCAGAAGGCGAACCGCATCTGCTGAGTCATTCTGCTGCAGGTGTGCTTTGCCCATGTAAAAGTAGGTGGCCCAGGAATCCGGCGTCATGCTCCGCGCCTTCTCGAGATAGGGCAAGCCCTCGCGATAGCGTTGCGATTGAACCAGCAGAGCGCCCAGAAAGTAGAACGCGCTTGAATCCTGGGGATCGGCGGCGACGGCGAGCTTGAGGTGCTTTTCCGCTTCGTCGTTTTTTTGCAGGCTGATATAGACCTTCCCCAACTCCCGGTGGGCGCCGGGAAATGCCGGATCGGCTTGCAATACCGACAGGTAGGCCTGCTCCGCCTGGGAAAATTGCGCTGCGTCGTAATAGGCCTGTCCCAGCAAAAAATTCGCCTGAGCCGGGGTAGCACTGTTGGCGAAGAGCTTGGTGAATACGTCCTTTGCCGGTTGCGCCTGTCCTGCGCGCGAATAGGCCACACCCAACAAGTACAGTGCGGCCGGATCGGCATCTGCAGCCTCCGTAAGCGGCTTCAACAAGGTGAGGCCTTCGTCCGCACGGCCACTAAACGTCAGGCACGTGGCAAGCAGCATCGTGGCCTGCGGATCGGAAGGAGTGGCGGCATGCAACTGGCGAAAATAAGGTAACGCGTGGGTATAGTCTTCCTGCTTCAGATAGGCCAAGCCAAGGTCGAGCTGAATTTCACGCAACCCAGGATGAAGGCGAAGCACCCGCTGATAGGCCTCGATTGCTTTTCCGTAACGGTGAGTTTTGGCATACAACACGCCCAGGTTGGCGAGCGCACTGGCGTTGTGCGGGTCCATTTGTAAGACTTTTTTGAACCCGTCTTCGGCGGTCGCGTAATCTCCGGCGTTCAAAGCCTGCGTGGCGGATTCGAAGGTTTGCCTCGCGCTTGCCTGCTGCATCGCCGGCGCCTGAGCGGTGCAACACGTGAGAAGAACGGCAAGAGCCGGGCCGAGAAGTCTCATGAACATCTACCAGTCAGTTTAGAGCAAAGAAAAAGGCCGGACCCGGCGAGATGCGGGTCCGGCCTAAGTTACAAGCGATTAAAAGTAGAACTTGCCTCCCAGTTGCAGGATGCGCGGATCACGCGCCGAGGTAATCTGGCCCGATGCTCCGGCATATGCGCCGGTGAACTGGGTTCCAGGTGTCGGCGCGCTCAAACCATTGTTAACCGTGCCCCACTGCGTGTGGTTGAAAACGTTATATGCCTCGAACCGCAACTGGATGCGCAGGTTCTCGGTGAAGTTGATGTTTTTGAAGAGGGACATATTCCAGTTGTCGACTCCCGGACCATAGATCGAGTTGCGGCGGAAGTTGCCGTAGGTGCCATTGGCTGGGACCTGAAAGACACCCGGGTTGAACCACATAGGGAATTGTCCGGCGCCTACGTTGTGGTTGTGCGGGGCGGTGATCTGACCCCCAATATAGTCCGGCCGGATATGGCCGAACGACTGCGAGCCAGTCTGCGAATATCCCGGCGATTGAAATCCTCCGCCGGTTCCCAGGTTGCCGCTGGAGAACACGTCGCAGGTATCGTTGGTAGTCGCTCCGGTGGCTCCTCCGCTAAGGCACGGCGTTCCACCCCAGAACTGGGTCACACCCGACCATTCCCAACCTCCGGCGGTCAGCTGAACCAACTTGTTGTGCCCCCGGAATTGCGGAAGATTGTAGACGTACTGGAAGTTAAAGACGTTCCTGCGATCGAATCCGGCCGGAGCATAGAACGCTTTCAGGTTGCTGTAATCCGGGAAGGCGTTCTGATCGTTGTCGACATCGTCCAGGTCGATTGCTTTGGACCATGTGTAGTCCGCGTTGAAAGTGAGCTTGTCGCTAAAGCGGCGGCTGACTTTCACCTGCAGCCCGTTGTATGAGCTGTTGGCGCCAAAGCGGTTGAAGTAGATCGAGCTGTAGCCCTTGTAAGGCAGGATGGCCTGGGTGACGTTGTTGACGGTGGACAGGATATTTGTATTGGTCGTTGTTCCCAGGGGAAGCTGCTCGAGCTGCTGGTTATACATCTGGTGGCGGCTGGTGTTGCCGACGAAACTGATGTCCAGCACCATGCGGTTAGGCAGCTCCTGCTGGACGCCCAGATTGTAACCGTAGGTTGTTGGAATTTGTCCCAACTGATCCGTCCCCAACACGCCCGAAGCGGGCGTCAGAGGCGCGCCGTTCACCAGGGCCGCGGAAAGATTGGCAATATTGCCGCCATAAATCGTCGGCGAATAGACGGTCGGCGGATTGCTTACGCTCGAGAAGTTGAACACGTTCTGCTCGTAGCGCTCGTAGAAAATACCGAAGCCGCCGCGGAGCGCGGTCTTGCCATCGCCGAAGACGTCATAGGCAAAGCCAAGGCGCGGGCCGAAGTTGTCCC
This sequence comes from Acidobacteriaceae bacterium, assembly GCA_049800615.1. GTDB lineage: Bacteria > Acidobacteriota > Terriglobia > Terriglobales > Acidobacteriaceae > PALSA-350. Next base: position 11,653 of record JBARKD010000227.1, read on the forward strand.
AGCGATAGTTGAGGCCCCCCTTGGGGAAGCCCGGACTCCCTTCCTGCACCATACCGTTGTAAGGATTTCCGGAACCCGTAATGATCGAGCCCTGGGTCGGGACTTGGCCAGGAATGTTTGCCGCAGTATTAATCGACACGGCGTTAGTGGGGTTGTAGGCATTCGGACTGAAGTAATACGCGTGATAGGGCGCAACGGTATACGTCGGTCCGACGAACTGATAGCGGAGACCATAATCGAGGGTTAGCCGCGGAGTCGCCTTCCACGTGTCCTGCACATATCCTTCGAATTGCACGAAGTGGAAGTGCCCATAGGCGAAAAGATTGGTCTGGCTAACGGTAGTGTAGTTACCCAGCAGGGTGTTCGCGAGACCGGAATTGGTGTTATTGGGGTTCTGGTTGCTGGCCCCGAAGTTAAATGCGGGATTCTCCTGCCATGTGCCCTCCTGGCCGTTCTCGTTGAGATTAGCAAGGAGGCCGAATTTGATTACGTGATTGCCAAGAATCTTGGTGACGTCATCCGTCGCCACCAAGGTATTGCCGGTCGAAACCCAGCCCGAGGGGAAGGGGCTGATATTGATGTAATCACCGGTATTGATATTAGGCGCGAGGTTCAGGACGTTGGTCGATGGATAGATGTCGTCAAAGGTAAAGCCGACGTCCGACTTGTTGTAGAGCTGCGGAGAAGTTCCCTGGACAATATTGACTTCCTGGGTCAGGTGCAGCCAGCCCACGGTCGCCTCGTTGGTCAGGGTCGGAGAGATGACGTTGACCAGGCTCCAGGCATAGCTCTTTCCCGGCTTTTTGCGGTACTGGGGCAGGACCGGGAAGCTGTTGCCGGAGAAAATGCCGTACCCGTCGCTTTCCTGCTGGCGATCATCGACGTAGCGGAAGAACGCATTCGCCTTGGGCCCGAGGTTGAAGTCGACGCGTGCGACGTATTGGTTCTTGTAAAAGAGGTACGTGTCCTGGAAGTTGATCTGTTGCTCATCGCCAAAGCCGTTGTTATAGGTTGGATGAACAAAGCTGCCCCGATACCCGGGCGTGAAGTACTTGACCATCGCGCCGTATTGGCTGTTGAACTGCGAAGCAGGAATGATGTTGCCGGCATACGGAGTGCCCGTCAGCACCTCGCCCACCGAATCATACTTGACGGTTCCGGGCATAAAGATCTGACCGTTTTGCACCAGGTTGCCGCTTGTGTCGCGGATGGGTGTGCAGGTAGAAGTGCCATTGAAATCGCACATATTGCCCGGACGATAGACGGGAGCAAGGTTGGCTTCTCCGTTCGGCGTGCCGATCCCAAGCATCGAAGGCTGCGGCATGGTGTAGTAGGTGGAGCCATTGGGGCGGCTCGCGCGGGTTCCTTCGTAGTTGAAGAAGAAGAACGCGCGCTTATTGCTTCTGGGAGAAACCTTGGGGATCGGAATGTAGCCGCCGATGTTGCCGCCGAACTGGTTGAATTTCAGATTGGCCCGGGCCAGGCCGTCGTGGTTGCTGAACCAGTCGTTGGCGTTGTAAGCCGTATTGCGGTTGAACTCGTAAGCAGTACCGTGAAATTGCTGGCCGCCACTTTTAGTATTGACCAGGATCATGACACCCGGGCTGCGCCCGTATTCCGCGTTGAAGTTGCCGGTCAACGTTTTGAATTCACCCACGGCGTCGATGCTCAGGTTGGTGTATTCGCCATCGTTCGCGCCTACATCGGTATTGATCACGCCATCGAGGAAGAAATTGTTGGCCGTTCCCCGCATGCCGTTGACGTAGAAATCGTCGGTTTGGTTGAAGACCAGCCGGAATTGCGAATTGTTATTGGTCACTACACCGGGCAGGGTTGTCATCAGCGACTCGAAGTCTCGGCCGTTCAGCGGCTGCTCGGTAACCTGGCGCTGGTCGATAACCGCGGAATTGCCGGAAGTCGCCGTGTCGATGAGTGGCGTGGCCGTAGTCACTGTAACCGTCTGCGAAGCTTGCCCCAGGGTCATAGGGAGCTGGCCCAAGCCGAGAGTCTGATCCTGGTCGAGCACTACCCCGTCACGGGCGAGGTCCTGCATTCCGCTCGCAGACACCTTCACCCGATAAGTTGCCGGGGGTACGTTCAACGCGCGAAACGTGCCCGCCGCATCCGAGGTGACGTCGCGGGTGGTGGCGCCGGTGGCTTGATTAATGATCTGCACGTGAGCTCCGGGGATAGCAGCCCCGGTTGGGTCAACGATGGTGCCGGTAATCGAGCCGGTTTGGGCATGCAACTTGGCGCCGGGAAAAAAGACCATGAGCAGCGTAAGGCACGCCAGGGGAAGCAGGTTCAGGCAGCGTCTCTTTAGGACAGGGACCCTTCCGGCGAGGGTCTTGCAAAGGGTATCGATACACCGGGGCAAATTCTGGCGGCAGACGGGGCTCTCCCCTGACATTTCGCGTCGCATACAACCTCCAAGAGCACGAAGTGCGTACGTTTTGTTTTTGTGTTGACTGCACCGCACCGCGTTCGCGGGTCAGCAGGCCGTGCGGCGACTCGGGTTCAAAACGTGCGAGAACACGTAGAATCGACCGAGGGGAGATTACCGAATGGTATATAGCACTGTCAACTGGGGAACGCGGTGCTTAAACGTTTCTTTAGCAGGTTTTTGCTATATCGAAGAGATTTGGAAGGAGCGGGAAACTATTTAATCGCCTGCGACGTCGTTGCTTTTTTCGTAACTATCTCCGCAGGTTCTTGAAAAGAACAAGCGCGCCCTCTCGCAAAGCGCGCTTTCTGTTTTGACAGTCCCAAAGCCAAGATGCGACACTTGCCGCACTCCCGAGAGTTTTTGACCGCCCAGGACCTAGATCGTGAGCCGTAAGAAGACTCCTGAAAAACACGAGCGCGTAACTCTGCGCACTCTGGCCAAACATCTGAGTCTCTCGCTCACAACTGTATCCGTTGTGGTGAGCGATTCACCGGCTGCCCAGGCAATTCCGCTCGAAACCCGAAACCGCGTACTGGCTGCAGCCAGCGAACTGCACTACCGGCCAAATTACTTTGCCCGATCGCTGCGTAACCAGCGAAGCATGTCGGTCGGCGTGCTGGTTTCCGAAATGAGCGAAGGCTACTTCACGCTAGTGATGAACGGCGTGGAAGAGCACCTGATGGCGGCGAAATATTCTTACCTCCTGGCTTCCCACTTCTGGCAGCCGGATCTGCTGGAGGAACAGCCCAAGATGCTGCTGGCGCGTTCGGTGGACGGGCTTCTGCTGGTGAACACGCCCACGCCCTCGCAGGTGCACGTACCAATCGTTTCCATCTCCGGGCACCAGGAGTCAGCCGGCGTTACGAACATTCAGTTGAACCATAAGCTAGCCGCCCGGCTGGCGCTGAAACACCTGGCCGAATTAGGACACCGCAGAGTGGCGTTCATGAAAGGCCAGGAACAGACGGTGGATACCGATTACCGCTGGAAAGAGATCATGGACACCGCGCGAGGCTGCGGTATGGAGATTCACGAGGACCTGCTTATTCGGTTGACAGAGAACAGCTGGTCGCCGGCATTGGGCTACGGGCCGGTCAAAGCGCTGTTATCGCGCACGAGAAATTTCACGGCACTGTTCGCATTCAACGATATTTCGGCGTTTGGCGCCATTCGCGCCCTGCATGAAGCGGGCTTGCGCGTTCCAAACGATGTTTCGGTGATTGGCTTTGATGACGTGTTGAGCGCTCCCTTTGGGATTCCAAGCCTGACCACGATTCGCCAGCCACTGCGGGAAATGGGCAAAATGGGCGCCGAATCCCTCATCAAGCGAATCAACCAGCCCAAGGCGCCTTATCCCCAGCAGATAATCGTAGAACCGGAATTGGTCGTACGCGAGTCTACTGCCCTGGCGCCGGGGAGCAATTTGCCTGCATTCAATGGCAAAGTCAGCTCCCGTACGCGCTCCAAGCGGCGCGAAAGCTGAAGCACGGCAACCCGGTTGCCAGGCTTTGCCCGGCATTGCTACATTTGATTTGCACGTCAAGGGTGCACCCCGTCCGCGGAAAGGGATGATCCCACCTTGTTGCCCGGTTTTATCCAACATTCACTCTCTTCTGCCCGACGCAGCGGACCACGGGCGACAAAGAAGGAGTGATCCATGTCTCTGCGCGAACTACCTGCCCGCCCTGATCTTGAACATCTTAAAAAGCAAGCCAAACTGCTCCAGCATGAAGCGCTCGAGGCAAGCGCCGCGGCGATCGAACGCTTTCGCCAAGCGCAAGTAACATACTCGAGCGGCGCGCCTAAACTTGCCGATGCCCAACATGTAATTGCTCGCGAATACGGGTTCGACAACTGGACGAAGCTAAAAATTCACGTGAGCGCGTTATCCGATGATCCGATGGAAGCTCTTACCGTCGCCATCAAGGCTAATGACGCAGCCTTGGCGCGTGAGGTGCTGGACCGTTACAGGGGACTGGGGACGCGGCTGAATGAACCGCTTCCCAACTACAGCTTCGACACGCCCGCTCTCATCGCAGCGGTGTACAAGAACAATCGCGAGCTGATCGATCTGCTTTTGCGGGCTGGCGCGGACATCAATGCGCGAACCAGGTGGTGGGCGGGCGGCTTCGGAGTGCTGGATAATTCGAGCCCCGAGCTCACGCCTTATCTCATCGAGCGCGGCGCAGTCGTCGACATCCATGCCGCTGCACGTCTAGGCATGTTCGATCGGGTAAGAAGCCTTATTGAGGCGGATTCCAATCTCGTCCACGCTCGTGGAGGCGACGGGCAGACCCCTTTGCACTTCGCATCGAGTATCGAAATTGCCGGTTACCTGCTGGACCATGGCGCAGAAATTGACGCCCGCGACATCGATCACGAATCCACCGCAGCACAATATATGGCGGCACACTGGCCACGGCGGCCTGACGTCGCTCGCTACCTGATCTCTCGTGGCGCGCAAACGGACATTCTTATGGCCGCGGCTGTGGGCGATCTGGAACGGGTGCGGCATCATCTCGACGAGGATCCGGATTCCGCGCGGATCAGCGTCTCGGAGAAGGACTTTCCTAAACAGAACCCGGAGAGCGGCGGCTGCATTTATATCTTCGGCTTTGGCTGGACGCGGACAGCGCACATGCTGGCCCACCAGTTTGGCCATCTGGATGTGTTTCATCTGCTGATGACGCGCAGTTCTCTGGCGCTGCGCTTCGCGATTGCATGCGAAATCGGCGACCATGATCTGGCCAACAGACTGCTCGAGAAACACTCCAGCCTGGTCGGCAAAATGCGGCCTGAGGCATACCGCCGCATCATCGGAGCGGCGCTACGAAACAATACCCGCGCCGTAGACATGATGCTAGGCGCGGGGTGGCCGACGGCCGTGACCGGATCCTACGATCAGACTGCGTTGCACTGGGCTGCCTTCCACGGCAATGCGGAGATGGTTCGGGCGCTTCTCAAGCACGAGGCTCCACTGGAGGCCCAGGAGCAACAATATAAGGCAACTCCGCTGGGTTGGGCACTCTACGGGTCCGTAAACGGTTGGCTGCGCGACGCTGGAGATTATCCACTCACGGTGCAGGTGCTGCTTGAGGCGGGCGCGAAAACACATGGGCCGGCGGACGAGCTGACAGGGACGGATGAGGTGCTGGAGGTGGTCCGCCGATTCCAGGCTTAGCCTGGCCCGAAATCATGCGCACGCCGGAGATCCGGGTTCGGTCGGGACGACAATTTTGTGGAGCGAGGAAAGGATGGCTTTCCCACGAGATGTGGGAACCTGTGACTCTTTTGTTTTGAAGGGGCGGGGCTGAAGAGTGTGCGTGAGAACTCGGTCACCAGCGACCAAGGATCGGGTGCCCCATCCTTCGCGCTTTCTGCGAAGGGTGGGATAAGCAGAAG
>JBARKD010000228.1:0-15418 GCA_049800615.1 Acidobacteriaceae bacterium
AAATAACCCCCAGGGTGCAATCGTTAACAGATGCCTGCGTCGCAGTCTATTCCACTATCACATGCCCGCCGCCCCCGGGATCATTCTTCTCTAAAACAAAGGCCATAAGAAACATGATCATCGCCCCCACAGCAAGAACCTTGAGGTATCAACATAGGCCAGGCTTGCCGCCTGCGCCTGCAGGGATTGGTAGATGCGAGCGTATGCCTGTAGATGTCCCCGGTAACTGCCCAGGCCGGCGTCGGCCAAATGCCCACTGAGAGCGGTGGCCGCTTTCACGAAATTGGGGTTGTCGACCCTGGCGTTCTGCACCAGCCTTGCCTGATGGAATTGCGAGCGCCGGGCAATCATGGTGGTGACTAACGACGTTCCCACGCTGCTTCCCATATTGCGCATGAAATTAATGATGCCCGCAACTGCGTTGTTCTTCTCCGGCGGAATTCCGACGTAAGCGACGAGCGTGATGGGCACGAATAGGAACCCCAAGCCAATCACCTGGGCGATGCGCAGCCATACGGCGGCATGGAAGCTGACCTGCAGGTCAATCCGCCGGGTGGAATAGAACATGGCGATGGACAGGGCGAACCAGCCGAAGGCGATCAGATAACGCGCCTGGATTTTGGTTGTCAGTTGGCCCATGATGGGCATTTCACACAGCAAAACAAGGCCCCCTGCCGATAAAGCAAAGCCGGCGAGCTCTGAGGTGTACCCCAGGAGCGTTTGCAGGAACTGCGGCATCAGGACCAGGGCGCTGAACAACAGGATTCCCAGGGTAAACATCATCAGGCTTGCACTGGCGAAGTTAAATCTCTTGAACATCCGCACATCGATCAGCGGGGCCTTTTGAAACCACTCCCAGATAACCAGGGAGATCAGGCACACCGTTGCGACGACGACTAACGTGGTGATAAAACGGGAGCCGAACCAATCATCTTCCTGGCCCCTGTCGAGCGACACCTGCAATGCGCCGATACCCAAGGTCAGCAGTGCGATGCCAATGTAGTCCAACTTGACCCCGGCTGCTTTGACTCGCCTTAAGTAGGGAGGATCTTCAACAAAGCGGCGCACCAGGAACCAGGTGATCACGCCGACCGGAAGATTGATGAAGAAAATCCACCGCCAGGAATAGTTGAAGGTGATCCACCCGCCGAGAGTTGGTCCGACGGTAGGCGCGAGGATGGCCGTGATACCGTACAGGGCAAACGCCAGGCCTCGCTGCTGGGGTGGAAAGCTATCCGCCAGAATGGCTTGGGCCATTGGCTGTAGGCCGCCACCGCCTGTCCCCTGGAGGACTCGGAAGAGCAGAAGAAGTCCGAGATTGGGAGCGATACCGCAGAGCAGGGAACTCACCGTGAAGATGCCCAGACATGCCATGAAGAAGCGCTTGCGCCCTAAGGCACCTGCGAGCCAACCGCTGATGGGCAGGATGATGGCATTCGAGACCAGGTAAGAGGTTAGCACCCAGGTACTTTGGTCGTTGCTCGCGCCCAGATTGCCGGCCATATACGGCAGCGCCACGTTAGCGATGCTGGTGTCGAGGACCTCCATGAAGGCGGCCAGCGCAACCACCACGGCGATTAGCCAGGGATTGAACTTCGGACGCCAGACGTCCTGCTCGAGGGTGAGGGCAGCGGCACTCATTGCAGGTACACGTCTGGTTCCACGTTCATGCCCGGGCGTAGCCGGCGATCTGGGTTCTCCCCCGGATCGAGAACGATCTTGACCGGGATCCGTTGCACAATTTTGACGTAGTTTCCGGTGGCATTCTCCGGCGGAAGTAAGCTGAAGAGCGGTCCCGTCGCTCCGGCGATGCTGTCCACATGGCCTTTGAAGGTCTGGCCGCTCGAATCCACACGGATGTTCGCTCTCTGGCCCACGCGCATGTGCTTGAGCTGCGTCTCTTTGAAGTTGGCAGTGACCCAAACTTGATCCAGCGGTACCACGGTGAGGAGTTGCTGCCCGCTCTGCACATTCATCCCAACAACGACTGTTTTATTAACCTCACCGCTGACCGGGGCAAGGATCCTTGTATATTGCAGATTGAGTTGCGCTTGCTGGAGTAAGGCGCGTTTTTCCTCGACATCGGCGATGGCCGCACGCACGCGCGCCCGGGTCGACGACACTTGCTCCGAGCCGGTCTGCGCATATTGGTGGTTTGCGTCGGCTTGCGCCAGGCGGCTCCGTGCCTGTTGGACGAATTGGTTCGCTGCGGATTCATTGGCGGCGGCAGCAGCCAGGGCCGCGGTGCTCGACTTAGCCGCGGCTAATGCCTGATCGTAGACCTGATCCGCTACTTCTTTCTTGTCGACGAGTAACTTGTAGCGATGGAGATCATCTTGCGCTTTCACATCGATCGCCTGGGCAGATTCCAGTTGGGCATGGGCAGCGGCCACCTGCCTTTCGGCGGCGATGATTCCGGCGTTAGCGCCTTCGATGCCAGAGCTGGTGAATTCCAGCTGGCTCGATGTGCTCACGGAAGTAATGGGCACCGTGATATTCAGGGACTGGGCCGTGCCTTCTGCATTTGAGAGATTTGCTCGCGCCTGGGCCACCGCAACTTCATAGTCTTTGGGATCGATTTCCACCAGCACCGTGCCTTTCTCGACCCACTGGTTGTCATCCACATTGACCCGCACGACGTAGCCGGAAACACGCGCGCTCACGGGATAAAGATGCACATCCGCCTGCGCATCGTCGGTCGATTCGTAGCTGCTGAAGTAGCGCCACGCGGCGACACCGCCGACCACCACCACTACCGCGGTGATGGCGAGGATCACCAGCTTTCTGCGGCGCCCGGAAGCTCGAGGCACAGGTAACTCATTTTCCGCTTCGGGGAAGTCCGCAGGCTCACTCGGGGATTCCGGGTTTGTGTCGGGCAGCGAAGGAGGTCGATTGTCCGTCATGTTCATTTTCCTTTGAAGTATTCGTTGACGCCCTGTTCCGCGAGTCCGATGGCGCGAGCCAGCGAAATTTTTGCGTAATTGTAGTTGTAGAGACTCGATATATATTGCTCGTGCGCGCTGGCCACGGCCTCTTGCGATTGCACGACCTCAACGGTGTCGGTCACGCCCGCTATAAACCGATCGCGCGACTGGGTCAGCGTTTCTTCCGACAAATCAATGTTGCTACGCGCCACGTTTACCAGGTCCGCCGACGGCTGCAGGTTCAGTAGTGCGGTGCGCACATCAGAGTCGATTTGCGCGCGCAGGTTATCGAGGCGGTCGCGGCTTTGCTCGAGTCTCGCATCCGCCTGCAATACGTCACCGTGAACGCTACCGCCCTGAAAAATCGGAATCGACAGCGTTCCGCGCAGGTCGAATACCTGGGTTGCGTTCGAGGGATGCGACCCTCCCGTGCCGTAGTCGCCGTCGAAGGAGAGAGATGGGAGATAGCCGGCCAGTGCGGATTTCCGTGAGAATTCGGCGGCGCGCACGTCGCTCAGCGCTGCCTGGTAATCGGAGCGCGAAGCAAAGGCGCGCTGCAAAGCCACATCGAGGGTGATGTCTTCGAGCGGCTGGTACGGCGACTTGTCCGTCAGTTCGTATTCCTGGCCGGGAGCTAGACCGATCACGCGGCCCAGGGTCAGCTTCTGGATGGCGAAGTTGTTCCTCGCCTGGATCAACTGTTGCTGCCGGGTCTGCAGCTCAACCTTCGCGCGCAGGGCGTCGATCTGCGGTGAAGTGCCGGCATTCACCTGGTCAGCAGCCTGATCGTAGAGCGCCTGACCTGTTTGGACCTGCGCTTCTGCGGTCTCAATACGGGCTCCGTCGGCGATGGCTCGAAGATAACTATAGCCCACGGCCAGCACAACCAGATCGTGAGCGTTCTTCAGCGTATAGGCGGCGGACTTAACATTCTCGCTGGCCGCGCGACTAGCGTTGATCGACTTCCAATCGAACAGGGTCTGAGTTACCGAGGCACGCGCATCAAAATATGAGTAACCAACAGACGACGAGATACCCAAACGGTTTCCCAGGCCGGCGAAACCGATCTGGTCGATATTAATTTCCGACTCGGCTATATAAGGAGCTGCGGTCACGTGCGGCAGGAGAGCGCTTAACTGCTCCCAGCGCTGTCCTCGGGCCGCGCGAATATCTGCATGGGAAAGCAGCAGGCCGAGATTCTGCCTTAATCCGCGGTCAATCGCATCTTTCAACGAGAGCGGCAAGATTCCCGGGACGAGCTTCGCCGGCACGCTGGCTGCGAACGAACTCACCCCACCGGTTCCGGGGATGGCTTGACCCGGTGTGCTTGGATTAGCGGTCGTCTCCGTTTGAGGAAGCGCTGTGGCCGATCCAACAATGAAGACGGCTCCCAGCAGGAAGATGCAGCGCTCGCGACTGAGCCTCAATGGAGGGCCTCCTGCCTCGACTTTCGCGATGCCGCGCCGAGGGAAAATCTCTTATGCTGGCCGGGCAACTGGTGCAGCCTGGCGCCGCTGATTAAGCGAGAGCGTTGACATCAATTGCAGAACGCTACAAACCCGGAGCCCAAACAACCGAATTGCATGTAACAAGATCGATGTGTCGACATCAGCATTCCGTGTCGACATTTCGACGGACACCTCTTGACCTTTCACGCACGCCGGAGCGGTACGAGATAACACTCCAAACGATCTTCAGCTCTGGTGTGCACGGTCCAACGTCGGTGTCTTGATCAGGTTCAGTGCAATTGTCGGGCCATCTCCGGGATGGGCAGGTCGCGATCATCACTCTCAGCCCTGAACCTGGGGATCCCCGTGATCCTTTGCCAGCTGGCGAGGAAGCACGTTGCGACGGAAAAGAGGGGTGCGACTTACATCGCACCCCTCATTGGAAGGCATTCAGTTAGAGACTTGTGTACTAGTTTTTTTCCCGTGCCCCTGCGACCGTGAGGTTGTTCGTTACTTTGAATATTCCGGGCACGGAGTTGGCGCGTATGCCAGCGACGTCCCTATCGGACTGACTGTCTACCACGCCGTAGAGGGTTACATTGCCGTTTTGCACCGAGATACGGATCGGCTTTGCCGGGTCAATAGCATATTTGTTGAGTGTCGGAAACCCGTAAATAGACCGGAATAACTGGATGCGGGAACGATCATCCATCGGCGATAGAGGATCGACCCGGACTTCGTTCACGACATTTTTCACACCAGCGGTGTAGCCTGCCAACGCGATGGCGGAAGCCGCGTCAATGGGACCGTAGGCATGGCCCGACAGGGTCACGGTTCCATCCTGCACCTGGACGGAGATCGCGTTGAAGGGCGTCGTGCCGTATCCTACCCGGTCATAGGAAATTGCCTTGACCAGCTTTGCCTGAAGGACGGGGTCGGGAAGATCCGGCCCGCCAACCCGGATCTCGTTAGACACCGCTTGCACCCCTTTGATTTTATGCGTGCGCTTATCTGCCTCTTCCTTGAGTTCAAATAGCTTCACAGTGCCGGTCAGGGTAACGGCACCATTGTGGGCGGTAGCCTGAACGCCTTTCAGGTCCATCTTGTTCAAGGCCTTGTTCATCACCTCGGCCTGCAGATTAGTGTCATTCTGGGCAGATTGCGCAGCTGCGTACGAATACTGTGAAGCGAAAACGGATGCTCCCAAGCCCAACGCCAGTACTGCAACGAACTTACGATTTATACCGCTCATTGCGTGTTTCTCCTATTTGCTTTTGCTGATAGCCGGGACCACAAAATAGCCCCTTCGCCGGAAAAGGGTGTGACCTGGCTGCCGTGCCGCACTTTTGGGGTGCGACTCGAACCCTGGCAAGGTATCGAATTGTGAATGGCGCATCGAAAGGCTTGGGTGGCGGCCTAAGCGGCCCGATGCGAAGGCCTCGATTCAATGGGTAACTCTTGTTCGACTTCCATCATTAAAAACCCGTGGTCGCCAATTATCTAAACCCGCCCTCAGGCAAAGAGTTTCGCTCTCCGCACCCCGGGTGTTCCTATCATTGATGGAACGGCGACGACGCATCCACTGTCATTTGGTTAGCGGTCCCGGGTGAACTGGAGCGCCCCCGGGAGGCGAAGCGGTGCGGAGCTTACATACCTAGGTATGATTGCGGGCGGGTTGGCTTCACGCTAACGTTTTATCATGCCGATTCAAGGGAAGGCCAAAGTGGTTGCGATTGTCGATGACGATGATTTGATGCGCGCGGCACTTCAGGGCCTGTTGAAGTCTGCCGGCTTGCCGACGCAAGCGTTTGCCTCGGCAGAGGAATTCCTGGGGTCCGGCCATCAGCACGACGCTGCTTGTCTGATTACGGATATCCGCATGCCGGGAGTATCCGGCCTGGAACTACAGGCGAGGCTGAATGGAGACGACTGCAGGATTCCGACCATCTTCATAACCGCACACGGCGACGCGAAAATGCGGATGCAGGCGATGAAAGCAGGAGCGATGGACTTCCTGGCAAAACCATTTGACGATGAAGCTCTGCTTGAGAGTGTCCGAGCGGCAATGGCGAACTAAACCCGGAAGAAACCGTCGGGCAATTGGCAATCTTCCAGTGGAGCTTACATACCTTAGTATGATTGCGCAGGGGTTGGGGGCGCACTAACGTTCTATCATGGCGATTCAAGGAAGAGCCAAAATGGTCGCTGTTGTCGACGACGATGATTTGATGCGCACCGCATTGTTGGGCCTGCTGAAATCAGCCGGTTTGCTGGCGCAAGCGTTTGCGTCGGCAGACGAATTCCTGAAGTCGGGCCAGCAGCACGCTACGGCTTGCCTGATCACGGATATCCGCATGCCGGGAATGTCCGGTCTGGAATTACAGGCGCAGCTGCATGCGGACCATTGCAAGATTCCGACCATCTTTATCACGGCGCACGGCGACGCGAAGATGCGCATGCAAGCCATGAGAGCAGGCGCCGTCGAGTTTCTGGCAAAACCGTTTGACGATGAGGCTCTGCTCGAGAGTGTTCGGGCGGCGCTGGAGAGCTAAACCCGGCAAAAAACTGTGAACGCGACAGACAGGAGATGTTCTGTGGAAGCCTTCGAAAGGTCTGGGTGCGGCGGCCAGGTACAGGATGGGCGCAGATTTGAACAGATCATAGGAAAGAGCGCTGCGCTGGAAGCGGTGCTTGAACAAGTCGAACGGGTGGCACCTACGGGCTCCACTGTTCTTATCGAGGGAGAGACAGGCACCGGCAAGGAGCTGATTGCGCGCGCAATTCACAACCTCAGCTCGCGATGCGGGCGTGCGTTCATAAAGTTGAATTGCGCTGCCATTCCGCTCGACCTCCTGGAAAGTGAGCTTTTTGGTCACGAGAGAGGCGCGTTCACCGGAGCCATCGCGCAAAAGATTGGCCGTTTTGAGATGGCCGACAAAGGCACGCTTTTTCTGGACGAGGTGGGCGACATTCCGCCGGCATTGCAGCCCAAACTCCTACGCGTATTGCAGGAACAGGAGTTCGAGCGCCTGGGCAGCACTAGGACTCACAAGGTAGACGTTCGGCTGGTCGCTGCGACGAACCGTGACTTGGCGGAGATGGTAAAGCGAAACGAATTTCGTAGTGACCTCTACTACCGTCTCAATGTGTTTCCCCTGATCCTGCCACCCTTGCGCGCCCGCCGTGAAGACATCCCGGCGCTGGTGACGCATTTTGTCGAGATTCTTGGCCGTCGGTTGGGCAGGCAAATCAAACACATTGCTCCGGAAACCATGTCTGCACTCAGCTCGTACCACTGGCCAGGCAATATCCGCGAGCTGCAGAACCTGGTCGAACGCGCTGTGATCCTTTCCAACTTTGGCGTGCTCCCCAATCCTTTGCCGCCTGCTGGAACCCATCCTGCCGCCGTTTCTCCGGTGCCTACAACTCTTAAGGACTCCGAACGTGCCGTGATTCTCCACACGCTTGACACAACCGCGTGGGTGATCGGCGGCCCCAACGGTGCAGCGGCCAAACTCGGCCTGAAGCGCACTACGCTTATCTGCAAGATGCAGAAGCTGGGGATTTCCAGGCCCGCTCTCCAGAGCAGCGCGGACCTCAGGGAACCCGCACACCACGCGCCTGTCCCTGTGCCGCAATTGCAGTAGCAGCGATCGACATCCGGGAGAGCGGACTTAGCGATCCGTGTAACCGATTTCCCGAAAGACCGAGACGAGGATTTATCTGAGTCTCGCCGCAGCATACCCTTCCTCCCAGCATCCCGCTTCGACGCCTCTTTTGTTCTGCCGACATACCGCACATTAGAAATCGCTACTTGTGTGGTGACAATAGTCGTGTCGAAATCCATGGTCTCTGTCGGTATTGTGACGGTCGCGTATGCTGCTTTTCGCGCGCACCGGCATATCCGCGGAACAATGTCACTTTGATTCTGCTACACAGCAGACGGTTTTCTCTTGTGCCCTCCGTGGCATCGCGATTGCTTACCCACGAGTAAGGAGAAAGTGGCAACGCAAGAGGCGGGCTGTACCGCCGCGGAATCGGAGATGAATCATGTTATGCCGTGAACCAGAACCACCGACCGGCCGGGTTTCAAGCGAGCGTTACTCACCTGGTTCTAAGCTGCGAACTGAATTTCGGCTATCGGGGGCTATTAGCATATGGGCCGTCTTCCTCATCGCGGCCGTTTCCTCAGTATTCGCGCAAGATGTCCGGCCCAGCGTTGGTCATCCACGCACAACATTTCAAATGAATCAGGACCCAAAAGCGAACGAACCCGATAACGGAATCTTTCAAAGCTTGCAGCAACGAAGGTATTTGTTCGGCGACTGGAAAGGAGAACGATCAACGCTGGAGGAGAAAGGCATAACCTTCGATTTCTACTATATGGATGATGCTCTTGCTAATCCCTATGGTGGCCGCGAAGACGCCGGCTTGTGGGGAAGAATTCGCGGAAGCGCTGACGTTGATTTCAGCAAGCTAACGTCCTGGCAGGGACTCACATTTCATATCACCGGCCTATGGCAATATGGCACTGACCTTAGCACCCAGTACACCGGCACCCTGGTAAACTCTTCGAGCCTACCGAGCGCACACACGCTACGTCTCGACTCCTACTTCCTGCAGCAATATCTTCTTCATCACAAAATGGCGGTCAGGCTTGGTCAGATCGCCGCCTACGACAGCTATGGTTCATCAGAATATGGCGCATCGTTTGTCAATTTAGCTCTCGGTTATGCGCACAGTAATCTTAACCAGGCTGTGACCTTTTCTTTCAATCCGGCGGGCGTCCCGTCCTTCGAAGTCAAAGTTTTGCCCACCGATCATCTCTATGTCAAAGCCATGGTCGAGTCACAAGAGCGGAATCCGTATATCACGGATCCGACTGGATTCACCTTTCATTTGGGAGGGCCGGTACTTTCAACGGAAATCGGCTATCTCAAAGATCCCAAGGCTCAGGGGCAGACGACAACCATGGGTGTAGACCCATTCACTACAGTTGGCGACTCTGGGAATCACCCTGGAGTCTACAAGTTTGGAGCCGGTTACAATCCGCACAACTTCTTCGATCCTCTCACCAACGTGTCAAGGCCAGGGAACTATCTCCTCTACGGCCAGATCGCTCAAGGCGTGTACCGCATGGGCGATGTCGGCCAGGACCGGAACCGCGGCCTTGACCTGATCTACGGCGAAGACTGGGCACCGGGTGATGTAACGCAGTACAACCATCAAATTATGACCGGGGGCCGATGGGTTGGCGTCTTTGGTGGAAGCCGCAGCAAAGACACTCTGGCGCTTGGCTATGTATGGACTGGCGTGGGATCGCATTATCGAGAGTCTCAAGACCTTGCAGGAAAGAGAAACCTGACTCACGAACATTTGGTTGAGTTGAACTATACGGCACAAGTGACACCTTTGCTCAGCTTCCAGCCTGTCGTCCAGTGGTACGTGCAGCCGGGTGGCGATGCCAGCAGGAGCACAGTATTTGTTGCCGGATTTCGCGCCAAAGTCACGTTTTGATGGACAGCACGATAATCCCGTGCTGCCGGGAAGTTCTAACTCACAACATGTAAACGAAAAGGATGAACTCAATGACAAAGTATGTGCTCTCGCTCGACCAGGGAACGACCAGCTCTCGCGCGGTGCTGTTCGATCACGATGGCAAAGTTGCCGGGATAGCCCAGCATGAATTCGAGCAGAAATATCCCGATACAGGCTGGGTTGAACACGATCCCATGGATATTCTGACGACTCAATTGAGCTCAGCAGTCGAGGTTCTCGCCAAGACGCACGCTCGTCCTCGCGACATTGCAGCGCTGGGCATCACAAATCAACGAGAAACCACGATTGTGTGGGATCGCGAGACCGGCAAACCAGTCTACAACGCAATCGTCTGGCAAGATCGCAGAACAGCCCAGTTCTGCAAGCAACTCCAGGATGATGGAAATGAGGAGCAGGTTCGAAACAAAACCGGACTACTGATCGATCCTTACTTCTCCGGGACGAAAGTTGCGTGGATTCTCGACCATGTCGAAGGAGCGCGTGCGCGCGCGGAGCAAGGGAAGCTCGCTTTCGGGACGGTCGACAGCTGGCTTATCTGGAACCTGACCAGTGGCAAGCGTCACATCACGGATCGGACGAATGCTTCACGCACGATGCTCTATAACATCGCCGAAGATAAGTGGGACGCGGATCTGCTCAAGCTGCTTCGCATTCCGGAGAGTATGCTGCCTGAGGTCGTCTGGTCGAGCGAGCGAGTAGGGCAGGTCACGACGACACTCGGCCTCGGCGAAGTGGAGATCGCAGGAATCGCCGGAGACCAGCAATCAGCCCTATTCGGTCAGCTGTGTGTAAAGCCCGGAGATGCAAAGAATACTTACGGCACTGGCTGCTTCTTGCTGCAGAACATAGGCGACACCTTCACGCTCTCCAAAGAGAGAATGATCACGACGCTTATCTGCAGTACGAATCGACGTCCACAATACGCGCTGGAGGGGAGTATTTTCATCGGGGGAGCCGTTGTCCAGTGGTTACGGGACAAGATGCAGTTTTTCCGCAATGCTCCGGACGTTGAGAAGGTCGCCGCTTCGGTAGAGGGCTCCAATAATGTGGTGCTGGTTCCTGCCTTCACTGGCCTGGGTGCGCCGTACTGGGATCCCTACGCCAGCGGCATGATGATCGGTTTGCAGCGTAGCACTGAAATCGGCCATATCGCTCGCGCCGCCCTCGAGAGCATTGCGTTTCAGGTTGCAGACGTGCTGCACGCCATGGACGCCGATACGCAATATGGCTTCACCAAGCTAAGAGCCGACGGTGGAGCCGCTGCGGACGACATGTTAATGCAATTCCAGGCCGACTTGCTCGGCGTCCCGGTCGAACGGCCCGCAATCCTCGAAACCACCGCGCAAGGTGCTGCCTATCTCGCCGGTCTTGCCACCGGCTTCTGGGGAAGTGTGGAAGAGATCGCGAAAACCCGTCCCGAAGGGCAGGTGTTTGATCCCCGGATGGATCCTGCGAAGGCGCGGAAGCTATATAGAAAGTGGCAGGATGCAGTGGTGCGCGCAAAGGGTTGGAACAAGGAGGTAGCATGAATCGCGAGCAGATGGTTTCACGAGTGAAGGACCACACCGGGCCCTGGGACATAGTCGTCATCGGTGGGGGTGCTACGGGCGTGGGCGTTGCCGTCGATGCAGCCACGCGTGGCTTTGACGTGCTTCTGGTGGAGCGGGAGGATTTTGGCAAAGGCACATCGAGCCGTTCCACCAAGCTTGTTCACGGAGGTGTCCGCTATCTGGAGCAAGGCAATGTATCGCTGGTAATGGAGGCACTCAAGGAAAGAGGGCTGCTGCTTCACAATGCGCCCCACCTGGTGCATGACTTGTTGTTGATCGTGCCCACGTACTCCTGGTGGGAGAGTCCCTTCTATGGCATCGGATTGAAAGTGTATGACGTGCTCGCCGGCAAGTACGGCTTCGGCAAGTCACGGCTTCTCTCCCGCGAAGAAACACTCGAGCACCTGCCGACAATACGTCAGGATGGTCTGAAGGGCGGAGTTGCGTATCACGATGGACAGTTCGACGATACGCGGCTGCTCACTCACCTGATGGCGACGGCGGTCGATCATGGAGCCACGGTGTTGAACTACACCGCCGCGACGGAGTTGTTGAAGGATCCCGGCGGTTTCGTAAATGGCGTCACGGTGGAAGATCGGGAGTCCGGGGAGCGCTTCAACGTCCGTGCCAAAGTAGTCGTCAACGCAACCGGTATCTTCGCAGACCAGGTGCGACGCCTCGCCCAGCCGGACGTCGAGAGCATGGTCAGTCCGAGCCAGGGAATCCACCTTGTTTTCGACAAGTCTTTCCTGCGCGGGGGCACGGCCATCATGGTCCCCCATACCAGCGACGGACGGCTTTTGTTTGCCCTTCCATGGCATGAGCACACGATCGTGGGCACCACGGATACTCCCATCCAGGATCCATCGTATGAACCTCGTCCTTTTGAAGAAGAGATCGAGTTCATTCTTGATACTGCAAGTCTCTATCTGAGCCGTCCCCCGAAGCGGGAAGACATCCTGAGCATCTATGCTGGCATTCGTCCGCTCGTCAAGGCCCCCGGAAACTCCAAAACATCGTCTCTCTCACGTGACCATACGATTCATATTGACGACTCCGGATTACTCACCATCGTCGGCGGGAAATGGACGACCTACCGCCACATGGCGGAAGACTGCATAAACCACGCGATCAACCTGGGAAATTTGAAGGACGTGCCATGTGACACGGCCAATTTGCCGATACATGGTTACCACCAACATCCGGAATCACTCGGCTCACTGGCGGTCTATGGATCTGACGCCGTGAAGATTCAAGACCTGGCAGACGCTGATCCAGAACTTGCCAGGCAGCTGCATCCGGAGCTCCCTTATATTGCTGCGGAAGTGGTGTGGGCGGCGCGTAATGAGATGGCTCGGACCCTTGAGGACGTCCTCGCTCGCCGGACACGTGCCCTCTTTCTAAACGCTGCTGCGGCCATAGCCATGGCTCCGCAGGTGGCTCGCATCCTGGCAGCAGAACTCAAGCAGGATCAAGTGTGGGCTCATCGACAGGTGGAAAACTTCACCAGCCTGGCAGCTCAATATCTTCCAACTATGGTAGCGGCACAAAAAGGACAATGGTGAACGATATGAGAAGTCCGATGATCGGCGAATTTGTCGGCACGTTCATCATGATCCTGCTGGGCGATGGGGTGGTCGCGGGTTGTATTCTCAAGCGCACTAAAGCGGAGGGTGCGGGTTGGCTCGCGATCACCACGGGATGGGCGTTTGCGGTGCTCTGCGGCATTTTCACCGCAAACCTCTTCGGGAGCCCGGACGCCCATATCAATCCGGCGATTACCCTGGCTTTCGCCGTGAAGACGGGAGCGTTTAACAAGATGCTGCCTTATTTGACGGCACAGGTTGCAGGCGCTTTTGCCGGTGCGGCTACGGTCTGGCTCTTCTATCTGCCCCATTGGGGACCAACCGAAGATCCCGGAGTCAAGTTAGCCGTCTTTTGTACGGGACCTGCCATTCGCTCCTATGGAGCAAATCTGATCAGTGAAATTATCGGCACCTTCGTTCTGGTAATAGTGGTCGGTGCGATGAGTTCCAGGCTCGTGCTGTCGACCGGCGCGGCAGCAGGGCTCAGTCCCTATCTCGTGGGTTGCCTGGTATGGTCGATCGGGCTCTCTCTCGGCGCAACGACGGGCTATGCCATCAATCCAGCGCGAGATTTTGGACCTCGTCTGGCTCACGCGCTCTTGCCGATCGCAGGCAAAGGCGGGTCCGACTGGGCCTACGCGTGGATTCCGATTCTCGGCCCATTTATCGGTGCCACCCTTGCGGGAGGTTTACTCCGCCTGGTGAATGCGTAGGACGAAGTGCCTTCGATGAATGCGATCCGAGTGTGAAAAAGGGTCCCGCGTTTTGCGCGGGGCCCTTTTCACGTGAGAAGGTATCAGACTTATAGAAGGCCATGGGGATCAAGAACGAACTTCTTGGCTGCCCCTTTATCGAAATCAGCATACCCCTGTGCGGCATCGCTAAGAGGCAGAACGGTGGCGTTTACTATTTTTGCGATTGGCAGGCGATCATGCAAAATAGCTTGCATAAGTTGGCGGTTGTACTTTAAGACCGGGGTCTGCCCGGTATAGAAGCGATGCGACTTTGCCCAGCCGAGGCCGAAGCGCATCTTCAAATTACCCGTCTTGCCTGCCTCGTCTTTAGCGCCCGGGTCTTCGGTAACATAGAGACCGGGGATCCCTATCGACCCGGCGGCCCGGACGATGGTCATCAGGGAATTGAGAACGGTTGCTGGAGCCTCTTCTCCACCCTTACCCTGGGCCTTGGCTTCGAATCCAACGGCATCGATAGCGGCGTCGACTTCAGGCTTTCCCAAGACCTTCGCAATGAGCTCGCCCAGGTTATCGCTCTTGGTCAGGTCAATGGGAACGTACCCAACGCTTTCAGCATGCCGGAGGCGCTCCGCGTTCATGTCGCCGACCAGTACAACTGCCGCACCTAAAATGTGAGCGGATGCCGCGGTGGCAAGGCCGACCGGGCCGGCACCGGCAACGTAGACTGTGCTACCTACGCCCACTCCCGCGTTGACAGCACCATGGAAACCTGTCGGAAGGATGTCGGAGAGCATGGTCAAGTCCTTGATCTTCGACATGGCCTGGTCCTTATCTGGAAAAGGAATCAAATTGAAATCGGCATAGGGAACCATGACATACTCGGCCTGGCCCCCAACCCAGCCCCCCATATCGACGTAGCCGTAGGCTCCGCCGGCGCGGCCGGGATTCACATTAAGACAGACGCCCGTTTCCTGGTTGCGACAGGTTCTACAGCGACCGCAGGCCACGTTGAATGGAACGGTAACGAGATCGCCCTTCCTGATGTACTCGACGTCTGATCCGAGTTCGATCACCTCGCCGGTGATCTCATGACCAAGAACCATACCCGTGGGTGCGGTGGTGCGACCACGGACCATGTGCTGATCGGATCCGCAGATGTTCGTTGAAACGACTTTCAGGATTGCGCCGTGTTCGATCTTTTTTCCGTTGGGATTCTGCATTTTGGGGAAGTCGATAGACTGGACTTCCACTTTATTTTGTCCGAGAAAGACTACTCCACGATTTTCAGCCATAACATTTCGGCTCCTTTAACCCACTCTGGTGTTGGTTGATCCGTTGAATTCAGCGCAAGAACTTGTCGCTGAAGTACGGAAAGTTATTTGTCAGATTTCGGAGTTCTGAGGTGGCGATCACATGACACAAACACTGTTCTCTCCTGAGGCACGTTGCAAACGATTGGAAACTGTCGGCTGCGTCAGCTCCGTTCTCCTTAAGAGCTCCGTCTTGCTGGACTACTTCTTGGTCCGCATATACTGTATGCAAGCTGATTACCAAATCCCGTAGAACCTCACCGGGGATTTGTCATCGAATAGACTGGACTAGTGTGCGTTCTTAAGGGAAGAGAAAGACGGAAGACGATTGGTGAGTGGGGCTAGG
>JBARKD010000229.1:0-26859 GCA_049800615.1 Acidobacteriaceae bacterium
GTCTGTGGTTGAGCTACATGGCGCCGCGTTGCAGCGGCTAATCGATAGGTGCGTGGAAACAGCCGAGGGTGAGCGAGTGCTCACTGCGGCCCTCGAAGACAACCTCGTCGCCGGCATGTTCCTGTTGCATTCCCTCCATCCCGACGATATCGAAACCAGGGTCGTGCGCGGACTCGAAGCGGTCAGGCCTTATCTCAAGTCTCATGGCGGGGACTGCGAGTTGGTCAGTGTGCGCGACGGCATTGTCCGGCTCAAATTGCATGGTACCTGCGGCAGTTGCCCATCGTCTTCCCTCACCCTGAAGACCGCGGTGGAAGAAGCGCTTTACGATGCTGCTCCCGACATTCTAGAGATTGTCGCGGAGAATGCCGCCGCCGAGCCCTCTGCCCCATCCAAGCTTGTTGTTCTCAAATAAAGGAGAGATTCGATGCCAATACAGGATGCAACACGAACCCGGCCGGCTTTAAGGCTTGAGCCTCTGGCCAAGCCGGTCGACCGTCTCGAAGACGATGCCACGGGTGTCAATGTTGAGGATCGCAAACCGATTGACTCACGCATGCCTCACATGCCGCCCGCGTAGTTACGGGTCGAGAAGAGAGAAAGGAGAACCGCAGATCTCTCCACTACGCTACGCTCCGGTCGAGATGACAATTTTGTTTCTAGGAAGGGGCTTTGTTTCCAGCCGACGGTTTTTGTTGCCCGGGCAGCGGCTTTGTTTCCGGCCGACAGTGCTTTGTTTCCGGCTGGCAGCGGCAAAACCTCGTGAGCATTGGGTTTTTGAGGGCAGAGCCCTAAAACCGTAACGATAGACAACTGAGTCCGCCATCCAGCTTCCGAAACTCGGACATCTCCAACTCCAGCGGATGGAAGCCGCGCGCGACAAGGTCTGCCTTCAGCCTGGGGTATCCGGCCGGCAGGAGCACACGGTGATTCACAGGAACGCAGTTGGCTGCGTAGCTTTCTTCTCCGACGACGGGTATACATTCATACCCATCGAACCGTGGATCGCCGCACATCTCCTCCATCACTACCAGCGTGTTGTTGCCGATGTAGGCGATGCCGCTCTTCAGATGAAGTAAGCTCCGCATTCTTCGCACGTCGAGGAGCGATGCGCTGTAGCCATCCGCATCCAAGTATTTCGCAAGTTGCCGCGCACCCTCTTCGTTTGTGCGCTGCGATAAGCCGATAAAGAAATGTTGTCCGGCTTCGCAGATATCGCCCCCATCCAGTGTTCCCGGGGACTGAATTTCGCGCATCACAGGGAAGAAATTGCGCAGGCAGGGACGCATCGCGGCTACCTCGGCTTCGCGGCTGAGTGCACCCGGACGGGTTAGTACGGCGCTGTGGGCGGTAAGCACGGCGGTGTCCTCGACAAACGTCGAGTCGGGATGATCTACATCGGGCTCCAGAATCGTAAGCGCAAGGCCACAGTCGCGCAGAGCTTCGCAGTAGCGTGCGTGCTGCTCCAACGCTAACCCGTAATGCGGTAACCCCAGATCGGCTGTCGTGAGCCCCTGGACAAAATTGCTTCCCGGAATACGAACAATGGCATGTTTGAGCATGATCGTTGGCTGGTAGCGGCGCTCGCTTTCCGAGGCTACCATCGAATCATGAACGGACACGATCTGGGATCCGCCGATCCGCGTAAGGTGTTTGCCGAGTGGCTCGGACAGGCGGAGGTCAGCGAACCGAACGACGCCAACGCAGCGGCGCTGGCGACCGCCACGCCGGACGGCCATCCCAGCGTGCGCATGGTGCTGGTCAAGCAGGTGGACGAGCGCGGTTTCAGTTTCTTTACCAACGCGGAAAGCAGAAAGGGCATGGAACTCGAGGCCAATCCCCGGGCAGCACTGTGTTTCCATTGGAAGACGCTACGCCGCCAGGTTCGAGTCGAGGGACCGGTCACCGCCATGGCGCCGGCCGACGTGGATGCGTACTTCCACTCTCGATCACGCAACAGCCAGATTGGCGCGACTGTTTCCCGGCAGAGCCGGCCGCTGGGCAGCCGGGAAGAATTGGAAGCGCAGGTGCGAAGATTTGCCGCGGAGCATCCCGGAGAAATCCAGCGTCCGCCATACTGGCAGGGATTTCGCGTGCAGGCAGAGGAGATCGAGTTCTGGGCTGACGGGCCCGACCGGCTCCATGACCGGTTTTTGTTTACCCGCGATTCCGGCTGGAAATGCAGCCGGCTCTATCCATGAGAGCCGGGGAGCCCGACTGAGTCGTGCCCCGATACAAGGTATGCCCAGGGCACGGCAAAATCAGAAGGGGATGTCGTCGTCGGTAATCTCGGTGCCGGCAAATTCCTCGTGTTGTGCCGGAGTCCGCTGATCGAACGAGGCGGTGTTGGAGCGCGACCCACCGCTCGTATCGCCTTCACCGCGTCCTGAGAGCAGGACAAGGTCGCCCACGATAATTTCTGTGCGGTATTTCTTCTGCCCGGAAGCCTGATCGTCCCATGACCGCGTTTGGATGCGGCCTTCGACATAAATCTTCGAGCCCTTCTTCACGTAGTCCCGAATGATTTCAGCGGTACGTTGATACGCGGTCAGGTTATGCCACTCGGTACGGTCCTGCCACTCACCCGCTTTGTCCTTGAAACGCTCAGAGGTGGCCAGGGTGAGATTCGCGACCGGCAGACCGCTGGGGAGAAATTTAACTTCCGGGTCTTTGCCTACGTTGCCCAGAAGAATGACCTTGTTGACACTCTTTGCCATGATGTTCCTTCTAGTTCAGGTAAGGGAAAAGCATAGCAGAACTGCTCTCATTTTTTACTGGCTGCCGGGTGACAAAAAGGCACTTTGTCGTGCTTTCCATCAGGATTTCTTAAGCCGCGCCAGGCGCCGATTGCGCAGCCATTTGGCAGCCCCAAGCAGCGTGAGCATACAGCCGAAAGGCAGACACATCATGGCTAGCAACAGCGCCAGCCAACCGGAATTGGTGTGCGGGCCGTGTATCCCGATTCCGCCGAAGACGGTTGCCGTCAGCAGCGCAGCCAAGCCGCCAGTGATGAGGATGGAGAGCCCGGCGCGAAGCAGTTGCCTGGTGCCGTCGTCCGGCATTGGCCGAACCAACCGTGGTCTCCCTCGCTCCGTGTTCAGCGCCACGCGGCCAGCATGGCATAAACGACCACCCCGGTGACGGAGACGTAGAGCCAGATTGGCAGCGTAAAGCGCGCTATTTTCCGGTGTTGCGGGATGCGTCCGCTCAAGGAGAAGAAAAAGGTAGTCAGCACCATGGGCAGCGCCACTACCGATAGGAGGACATGACTTGCAAGAATGCTCAGATAAATCGTTTTCACCGTGCCGAACCCGGGAAAATGCGTCTCTCCATGCAGCGCATGGTTGGTGATATAGCTGATCAGGAAGAAGGCAGAGAAGACAAACGCGGTGATCATCGACGCGCGATGCGCAGGAATATTGCGTCGCCGGATGAAATAGAAACCCAGCAGCAAGGCAATGGTGCACAGCCCGTTCAGCGCGGCGTTCAAGGCGGGCAAAAAGCGGAACCGCGCCGCCCCGGCATCGAGCGGATGATGCAGATACAGCAGCCAAAGTAAAAAGCAAACCGCCGCCGCACTCACCGCGATTATTAAAGCCACCGGCAGCGCCACGGACGGGCGCTGATTGGTTTCCGCGACATACATATCGGTATTTCCCTCTAATGCTAATGCTGTGCTGCGGTGGGATCGGACGCGGCCAGTCTTTCGCCGAAATGGCGCGTAGGGGGCGCTGCCTGGTCTATACCGTTCGCAGAATGTTCTAAGCCGCCGGGCGGTGGGTGCGCCGGTTCACGATGGCCCACGCCGCCGCAAACGTCAGCAGGCAAAAGACTGCTGTCACCGCCAGGTTCACGGGCAGAGAAAATGGTGTAGGCGCATCCGGAAAAAGGCTTCCGCGCAGGGCTTCCACCCCGTAGGTTAATGGGTTCAGCATCATGCAGAAGCGCATCCAGCCCGCGGCCCCGCTGAGGGGGAACAAGGCGCCGGAAAGCAGCCACAGAGGGATCAGAAGGACATTGACGACGGCGTGAAATGCCTGCGTGGAATCCATGGGCCATGCAATGGCAAATCCCAGCGCGGTCAGCTCGAAGCTGATCATCAACACCGCCACGATGCTGAGGCCGACCGCCGCCGGCGTGAGGTGTACGCCTACCAGAGGCGCGAACACAAGAAAGATGATGCCCTGTGCCGCGGCCAGAGTCGCGCCCCCCAGCACCTTACCCAACACTATCGAGGAGCGGCTCACCGGGGCCGCCAGCACCGACAACAGGAAACCTTCATTCCGGTCCTGAATCAGCGACATCATGCTGAAGATTGCGGTAAAGAGCACAATCATCGCTACCGAGCCGGGGAAGAAATACGCCAGGTAGTGCGACGAACTGCCCGCGCCCGAATTGAAGCTGTGGGCGAAGCCCGCGCCCAACACTACCCAGAAGATCAGCGGCGAGGCGATTACACCTGCAACCCGCGCCTTCTGGCGGTAGAAGCGGACGATTTCCCGCACCCACAAAGTGTAAGCGGGCATCCAGATGCCCGGAGAAGCCGCCTGCCCGGTTCTGGGCGCGGCTGCCGTTAACGTGGCCATTCCCTCTCCTTCTCTCCGCCGTCTGCCCAGAAGCGATGGCCGGTGCGCTGGATGAACACGTCTTCGAGCGAGGGACGCGCTACGGAAATGCCGTCCACCTCTCCGGGAAATGCTTCCACGACGGCCGTTACCAGGCGATGGCCTTCCGGCCGCTCCAGGCGAACCGTGCTTCCGAGCACACTCGGCTCGATGGCAAAACGGGCCCCCATCCGATCCGCCAACGAGCGGGCTGCCTCCGCGCTTGCCGTTTCAAACAGCACCACGTCGCCGCCGATTTGGGATTTCAACTGCGCCGGGGAGCCCAACGCCACCAGCTTGCCTTGGTTCAAAATGGCCAGCCGGTCGCAATGTTCTGCTTCTTCCATCAGGTGCGTCGTCACCAGGATGGAGACGCCTTCCTGGTCGCGCAGAGTCCGCAGGTACTGCCACATGTCGCGGCGTGCGCCGGGGTCGAGTCCAGTCGAGGGCTCGTCCAGCAGCAGCACCGCTGGTGAGTGAATCAGACCCTTGGCCAGCTCGACTCTGCGCTGCATTCCTCCGGAAAGCGTTTCCACGAAATCCTTGGCCCGGTCGGCAAGGCCGACGCGCAGCAGCACTTCTTCGCCGCGCTTCTTCAGCACGGCGCCCCTTAGCCCGTAGAGATGCCCCTGATGCATGAGGTTTTCCGCTACGGTCAATTTCAGGTCCAGGCTTCTTGCCTGAAAGACGATGCCGGTCTGTTGCCGCGCGCGGTTGGGTTCGCGAGCCACATCAAAGCCCTGGATCCGGGCCGCTCCGCCGGTGGGCACCATCAGCGTCGAAAGAATCCGAAATAGAGTGGTTTTGCCGCTGCCGTTCGGGCCCAGTAATCCGAAGATTTCCGCTCGCTCGACGGTGAAGCTCAGCCCGTCGAGCGCCAGCCGCTCACCGTAATCGTGGGACAGGCGATCGAGCTCGATCGGCATTCTCTCCGCCGCGGCGCCTGCCGGGCGATTTGCCGCCGGATGCTCGCTCAGAGTTGCCATGTGTTTATCTCCTTCCGGTTGCGTCCAGCATCATCACAGCGAGCAGCAGCGGCAGATAAATCACGCTGGCGCGCAGCAGATCGCGAGCGTATCCGCGCGACTCAGCCGTGTTGAGCGCCCGGGTGATGCGTGCGAAGCGAATGGTGTAGGCCAAGTAAGCCAAACCCAGCAACAGCGCCGTGGCCAGGTAAACCCGCCCCGTCAGGTGCAGGTAAAAAGGAACAGTACTGACCGGAATCATCAACACCGCATAGACAAGCGCCTCGCAGACCGTGGACCAACCATCCGGCTGCACCACGGGCAGCATGCGAATGCCGGCTTTTGCGTAGTCTTCACGATATAGCCAGGCGATCGCCATGAAGTGGGGAAACTGCCACACAAAAAGAATGGCGAACAGGGCCACGGCGGGCCACTCGATGACGCCTCGGACCGCGGTCCAGCCCAGCAGCGGGGGCATGGCTCCGGGGAATGCGCCAATAAACGTAGCCAGCGTGGTGTATCGCTTGAGCGGTGTATAAACCGCCACGTACGTGAACCCTGTGAACAGGGTAAGCGTGACCGTGACCGGGTTGGTGAACCAGGCCAGCACCAAGGCGCCCGCGGCGAAACAAACCAGTCCCAGGAGCAGGCCGTGCAGTTGGCTGAAGCGTCCAGCGGCCAGGGGCCTTTGGGCCGTGCGCACCATCCTGGCATCCGTCTTGCGCTCGATCACCTGGTTGAGCGCGCTGGCACCGCAGGAAACCAGCGTTATGCCGAACAGAGCCTGAACCAGGCCCCACTGAATACTTGCTATGCCGGAGCGCATAGATCCGAGGTAAAAGCCGGCCCAGGCGGTGATGACCACCATGGTGGTAACCCGGACTTTGAACAGCTCCTGATAATCGGCCCACCGGGAGTGGCGTGTGCGCGGCTTTGCCGGCGCCAATGCCGGCACGGTCAGCTCGCCGGCCGGAAGGGATTCGACGGCCTGGGCTGCTGGCGTCATAGGAGGGAAGCCTTGCTTTGCGGATGGTTAGGAATCATCAACGCGGCTGATCTCATGATACCAAGCAAGCTCCCCGGCGCCGGACCTTCCGTCCAGGTACAATTCGAACTCTATCGCGCCGCTTGGACCGCTGCTGCCTCAGGCACAGGTTGGTCTTCGTCATGCTGCACCACGTACTCCTGAATCAACACGGAGACCAGCACGGCTGTCGGCACGGAAATCATGGCTCCCACAACCCCGGCCAGCTTGGAACCGATGAGCAGCGCTACCAGAACGCCCAGCGCGGGCAGATCTACGCTACTCTTCATGATGCGCGGCGTCAGGAAAGAGGTCTCAACCTGGGCATAAATGGCATAGAAGATCGCGACGCCCACCACTTTTTCCCAGGAATCCGTCGCCGCCGCCAGCACTACCAGGGCCATGGAGACCATCGCACCAATGATGGGGACGATATTGAGAACGCCCATCATCACGGCCAGGGCATAGGCATAGCGAACGTGGAGCAGCTCGAAGACAATCAGGCTGCATAGCCCGAGGATGAGCATGAGCGCGCCTTGGCCCAGGAGCCATTTCCCCATGCGGACGTCAGCCCGCAAAAGGGTTCTATTCAGCCGCTCCCGGCCGTGCCTGGGAAAGAAAGAGAGTACCCAGTGATAGGCCTCGTTTCCTTCCAGCATGAAGTAAACGGTAAGAAAGATCACTGCGCCGACGTCGGCCAGCTTGCTTGCCCAGTCGGTGATGGAGAGAAGCACATATTCGGCAAAATTGGAGGCAAATGTCTGCAGTTTTGCCTGGACCCCGGAGAGATCGACGTGGGAGATGAACGGGATACGATGTACCTGCTGCAGGAGTTGGGGGCCGCGGGTCGGCATCTCACTGACCAATGACTGTACGTCGTGCAGGACAGGCGGCAGAGCGAAGGCAAAAAACAAGGCAGCCGCGGCCGCGATCGCGAGTACCAGAAGGAGGATGGCCGGCCCCTTGCCGGGATGCCAGCGGCCGATGCGAATGGTCTCAATGCCGCGAATGACCGGGGAAAGGACCACGGCAAAGAGAGCGCTTACATACAGCAACAACAAAATCTGCCGCATCAGGTAAGCGCCCGCCAGCACCAGCGCCACGGCAAAGAAAAAAAGAATGTGACCGCGCACCGTGCGCACCCGCGCAGTCGGGGCAGTGGCCGTTACTTCCAGGTCACTCATCTCTTTCGCACCTCGATCAACCACTCCTGGGACACGCTTGCAAGGACCTGATTGGCCACGATCCGGGCGGTCAGTCCGGTGGTCGCAATGGTGATGTGAGAGGCGCGGTAGTGTGGCAGGCGCCGGGCAAGACGGGCGGTTAACGCCTCCGGTGCGGCCAGCAAAGGACGCGTTTTCCCCTCGGCCGTGCAGCGCGCCAACAGTTCCTCGATTTCAGCGTGAAGGAAAACCAGGCAATTTCCTGGGGAGTGAAGCAGAAGAGAGCGTGCGGCCTCGTCTTCTATCACGCCGCCGCCCAGGGCCAGCACGACTTCTTCCTCATCGTGGACTTGCCTGAGTGCCTCGCGCTCGCGCCGCCGAAATTCAGCTTCTCCGTGGTGGCGGAAAATTTCCGCGACCGTGCTTCGACTGGCGGCCTCGATCACCTCATCGAGGTCGATGAACCTCCAGCCCAGATCGCGGGCCAGAATCGCGCCGACCGTGGACTTGCCGGCGCCCATGAAACCGGTCAGGATAAGGCGCGAAATCCGTGGTGCCTGCTTGCTCATGCCATCAGCGGATTATATCGGTTTGCCTGTTGTCGAAATGAAGGGAAGCAGTCACAGCAAGCTTCGCAGCCGGGGGCCCGCTCCCACCCCCGGGTTCAAGATGGGCTAAGACCAGCCCGGGGTCGATTCTGTCCGCGCGGGGGGTTCACTCCGCGCGGGAGGGTTCTTTCGACTCTTTCTTTAGCGCGGATTGGATGTTATTCCAAACTTCCGGACTCGGGTCATGGATAGGCAGCAATAGCTTGGCTTGTTGCGCAATGTACTCCAGATCTTGCACCAGCGCGCTGCATTTTTCGCAGGCTTGCAGATGCGGGTGAGTGTTCGGATCCGCACCCGACTCAAACAAGCTTGGAAGTTGGTTCTGAAAAGCCGCGCAATCGGCGGTTGAATCGTTCGCTCCTTTCCGAACATTGTTGCTCATAGAAGGGCCTCTTTTCTCTCGCCCGACTTCAGGAGGTCGCGCAGCTTCATGCGCGCCTTATGGAGCTGCGACTTACTGTTTCCGATCGAGCACTCCAGCATTTCGGCAATCTCATTGTGTTCATATCCTTCAACATCATGCAATACGAATACGAGCCGATAGCCGGGGGGTAGATTCTCGATGGCGCGCTCCAGGGTAACGCGATCCACGGAACCGGAGAGGGTCAGATCGCGGGCTCCAAAATCTTTACGCGGTCCATCTTCCTGGGTTGGCTCCAGCGTCTCTTCCAGGGAGACCTGCGGCAGCCCCTTCTTTCGCAGGTGCATCAGCACGACGTTGACGGCAAGCCGGTGCAGCCAAGTAGAAAACGCCGAATCACCGCGGAACGTGGCAATCTTCCGGTAAAGCTGGAGAAAAGCCTCCTGGGTCAGATCCTCTGCTTCGGCCACATTGCCTAACATGCGCAGACATAAGGAATAAACTCGCCGTTTGTGCAGCCCGTAGAGTATTTCGAAGGATGCGCCGTCGCCGGCCTGGGCCTTTTGTATGGCTTCGGCTTCTCCCGCAATGGGCGGGTTGCGGCGCAAATGCTGGTTAGGAGACTTTGCCGGCGCAGTTGGTCCAGGCGTTGTCACCAAGTCTTTGCTGGGAATAGACATCGCCACCTCTAACAGAGAAGTGCTCCCGCCACCCTGGTTCGGCCGACGGTTCTTGGCTTTCTGCATGGAATCGATCATTTATAAGGAAACCTTGAATTGGGAAGCACAATTCAGGCTTCAAGTTGCTCTTAACTACCAATAAAGCGCGCGTAAAGACTGCGGGCGACGGTTATATCGGTGGTGCCCTGTATCAGGGCGCGTCCGTCCGGGAATACCGTGAGAGTGTGACCTCCGCGTTCGAAGCGCAGCAAGAGCTGGTTGAACTTGACCTTGCCGTGTGGTTCCAGGCGGCGCCGCATCTCCGCGAAATCCACAGGGCGGTGGTGTTCATGGATCTGCACCGAGTTGCGCCCGCAGAGGGTGATTTGGGGACGGTCTATTCCGCGCAAATAGGCGAAGTCCCGTCTCTGGCAGGCAGTGCATCGCGCCCGAGGCACAGCCGCGCTGATCTCAGCCTGGTCGTTGGTCCACAAGTCGCGGCCCAGGAGAGTGCGCCGCATCTTGTCCCGGGCACCTATCAGAAACTTCATCGCCTCTGTGACCTGGATGGATGCCGCGAAATTCACGGCGGTGTTGAGGATGCCCGCGGTGTCGCAGGTTTCCACCAGACCCGACGGGGGCTGGGGAAAAAGGCAGGCCAGGCAGGCAGTCTCACCCGGCAGGATGTTCATCGTGGCCGCGTAAGCCCCCACCGCGGCCGCGTAGATCCAGGGTTTGCCTTGTTCAAGGGCGTAGTCATTCAATAAATAGCGGGTTTCGAAGTTGTCGGTGGCATCCAGCAGGATCCCGGCCCCGCCCAGCAGAGTATGGATATTCGAGGGCACCAGGTCCGCGACATGCGCCTGAACGACGGCTTGGCTGTTGAATTGGGCGATTTTCCGCCGCGCGGCTTCGGCCTTGGGCAGCGCTTCGCGCGCATCCGCTTCGTCGAAGAGCACTTGCCGTTGGAGATTGCTCTCTTCTACAAAGTCGCGGTCGACGATGGTGAGAGTGCCTACGCCAGCCCTGGCCAGCAGTGCCGCGGCGGCGGCCCCGGTCGCCCCGCAGCCCACTACGGCGACATGACCCCGGGCCAACAGCTTTTGGCCAAGCTCACCAATCGCGGGATAGAGCACCTGGCGTGAGTACCGGACGTCATTTGAACCCATTCGACTCGTTTCCATCGGACTCGACTCCACTGGACTCGACTGGACTTGACTGGACTCCACTGGGCTCTCCCGTATCATCCTGCCCTAACATCGGTTGGATGGTCCCGTCATAGTATAGAGATTCAGATTGAAAGAGCCGGGCGGGGTACCCACCTGAGAGGGTTTTTGTTGGTTTTGACGCCATTGCACAGATCGGCTGGCAGCCTGCAGAACCCTGACCGCTCCATTTCAAGTCGAGTCGCGCTGGCCCTTCTGGGCTTAACCCTATGGACCATGTGTCCCGCCGCGCAAGCCCAGGCAGATCAGGCTGATGCTTCCTCCGTTTCCGATGGTTCGCAGCAGGATCGACTGCTCGCATGGTCCGGGTTGAATGTCGAGAGCATTACTTTCGACGGTGTTCGCGAAGACTTGTTGAAGCCCTTGCCCACGCATTTGGCGCAGCAAGCCAATACCCCCCTCGACCCGGACAAGATCCGCGAAAGCCTGCGTAAGCTATACGCAACAGGGCTATATCAAACCATCGAAGTGGCCGGCATCCGGACCGGGAATAACGTCGCGATCGTTTTTTCCGGAGCGCCACGCCTCTTCATAGGCCGGGTGAATGTAGAGGGCGTGAGAAATGACCGCCTGGACGCGGTGCTTGATAGCGCCACCAACCTGCAGGCCGGAACCGCCTTTTCCGAAGCCAGACTGGCCGAGGCGCAACCGTCGCTTCAGGCCTCACTCGAAAATAACGGCTACTATCGCGGTCAGATCGCCCAAACCCAGGTGATCGACCGCGAGAACTCATTGGTGGACGTTAATTTCTACACCACCATCGGAAATCCGGCGCGGATCGGAGAGGTTAACCTGAACGGGGAGAGCGGACTGACAGAAACCCAGTTTCGCCGCCAGGGGAAGCTCAAGCGCAACTCCAAGGTCAATCGCAATACAGTAACCCGCGCTTTACGCAACCTGCGCAAACATTACAGCAAGAATGAGCGGCTATCCGCGACCGTCAGCCTCACTTCCAAGGACTACATACCGCCAACCAATCACTTGAACTACACCTTCCTCGCGCACCAGGGACCCATCGTCCTGGTGAAAGTGGAGGGAGCCAAGATCAGCCAAGGACAGCTGCAGAAACTGGTGCCTGTCTACGAGGAGGGCACCGTCGATCAGGACCTGCTGAACGAGGGCGCGCAGAACCTGCGTAACTACTTCGAGAGCCACGGCTACTTTGACGTGAAGGTCGCGCATGAGCCGGTGGAGACGGATGCTCAGCACGTGACGGCTCTTTACACGGTGGATCTGGGCAAACGGCACGTCGTTGACACCGTGTCCGTTTCCGGCAATAAGTATTTTGGCACGGCTTTGATCATGGAGCTTCTCAGCGTGCGGCCAAGCGCTTTTCTGGACCGCTACGGCGCGTTCAGCCAGCAGTTGGTGGCT
This sequence comes from Acidobacteriaceae bacterium, assembly GCA_049800615.1. GTDB lineage: Bacteria > Acidobacteriota > Terriglobia > Terriglobales > Acidobacteriaceae > PALSA-350. Next base: position 11,985 of record JBARKD010000229.1, read on the forward strand.
CAGGACGTCGCCGCCATCAGGGGGCTGTACGTGAGCAATGGGTTCAGTGCGGTCCAGGTGACACCCAAATTCACCGACAGCGATACCGGCGCGGCTAAGCCGGGTAAGATTTCTCATTTCAACATCGACTATGTGGTCGATGAGGGCGCTCAGCGGCGCATTGGGAAGTACGACATCAACGGGGCCACCGGGGAGCAGTTGAACGACGTACGCCCATATTTGAACACCCGGGTTGGGCAGCCCTACTCCGCGTTCAACATCAACCAAGACCGCAACATGGTGCAGACCTACTTCTTCAGCAAGGGGTATGACAATGCGCAGGTAAACCTGTTCCAGCAACCCGAGCAGGCGAATCCCGATGCAATCGATTTCACCATGAATATCGACCCGGGCAGCCAGTTCTTTGTACGCAAGGTGCTGGTCTCGGGACTGGAACACACCCGGCCATCGCTGGTGCAGCAGCGGGTTGCGCTTCATCCGGGAGATCCCCTTAATCAGACCGCCCTGTTGCTGACGCAACGCAGGCTGTACGACCTGGCCCTGTTTAACGAGGTCAATACCGCGATCCAGAATCCTAACGGACAGGAAACCTATAAGAATGTCCTACTGAATCTGACAGAAGCCAAGCGTTGGGATATCAGTTACGGTTTCGGCTTCGAGGTGCAGACAGGGACTCCGTCGCAGAACTGCGAGCAGGGGCAATCCACCTGCAGTCCCAATGGCCACACGGCCGCCAGTCCGCGCATCCTGTTCAACGTCGGCCGAACCAACCTGCGCGGCAGCGATCAATCGATAACTCTGCGCACCAACTACGGCACGCTGGAACAAATAGCCCTACTCAGCTACCAGGACCCAAACTTTCGCAACCATCCGAACTTCAACCTGACGCTATCCGGCGGCTACAACAACAGCGCGGTCATCACCACCTACAAAGCCGCCATTCTTTCGGCGGCGCTACGCTTCACGCAGCGGGTTACCAAGCCCACGACGTTGATCTACTCCTTTTCTTATCGCCGGGTTTCGGTCAATGCCGCTACGCTGCAGGTAAGCCTGGAGGAGATTCCTCTGCTCGCCCAGCCAGTCCGGGTAGGCGGGCCGGGAATCACATACATTCGCGATACGCGGGATGTTCCTCTCAACGCGCACCACGGCACCTTCAATACGGGTGAAGTTTTCCTGTCGGATGGCAAGTTTGGCTCCCAGGCTAATTTCGCCCGCGTGGATCTGAGCAATTCCTCTTACTACGATTTGGGCAGGCGCCACTGGGTGATTGCGCGCCAGACTCGTTATGGGCAGGAGCGCTCTTTCGGTGACGGGGATGAGCAACTGCTTCCCCTGCCGGAGAGGCTTTATGCCGGCGGGGCAACGTCTCATCGCGGCTTCGGTATCAATGCCGCCGGGCCGCGCGATCCCCAGACCGGCTTTCCAGTGGGTGGGGCAGGTGTTTTCGTCAACACCACAGAACTTCGCGCTCCGGCCCCGACCTTGCGTTGGGTAGGCAACGATCTCAGTTTCGTGTTGTTTCACGATATGGGCAACGCCTTTCAGAAATCATCTCAAGTCTGGCCCAGCGCTATCCGTATCAAGCAGCCGCACAGCTATACCTGCCGCAACGTCACGGTTCCCTACGATACCTACAACACTGCCGACACCTGCGACTTCAATGATTTCTCGCACGCCGTGGGTCTAGGCCTTCGTTATCACACGCCGATCGGCCCGATCCGTGTCGATTTCAGCTATAACCTGAATCCGCCGGTCTATCCCATCTTTACGGAGTACAGTAATGGCGTTCCCGTACAGAATCCGCACGTCGGATCCGCCGGCCATTTCAACTTCTTTTTCAGCATCGGGCAGGCATTCTAGTGGCAGCGGCAAAGTTCATCATCGTCTTGCTTGTGGCCACGGGCGCATGGGCACAGCAGCCGGCGCCCGCGCCAGTTCCTAAGGGAGCCGTAATCCTCGACCATGTGGTGGCCGTTATCAACGGCAGTGTGATCCTGGCAAGCGATGTAGATGAAGAGACCAAGTATGCCGTTCTTCAGCCCTTAAGCATCAACAGCGCGCGCTACACGCCGCAGCGTGCGCTGCAGCGGCTTATCGACCGCGACTTGATTCTGCAACAGATGAAGGCAGGTCTCCCGCTTCCCCCTCCTTCACCGCTGGAGGTGCAGAAGCGCATTAATGAGGTGCGCCGAATTATTCCTGAGTGCGCTCAGTACCACTGCGAAACGGATGCCGGATGGCAGGCTTTTCTGAAATCGAAAAACCTTACCGAGAAGCAGGTGGAACAGCATTGGACGGAGCGGATCGAGATTTTGAATTTTATTCAATCGCGCTTCGGCGCCGGTGTGCGCATTACTCCGGCGGAAATCGAGGATTATTACGAAAAGATGTTTCTGCCCCGTTTTCGTGCCGCGGGTGGCATCAGCGAGCCGAGCCTCCAGAGCGTTTCCAGCCGGATCGAAGAGATACTTCTACAGCAGCGCGTCAGCTCCCTGCTGCTTGAGTGGCTTCAGAGCCTGAAAAGTGAAGGCAGCGTCAGCATTCTCGATCCTGCTTACGGCACTGTGGGCACGACCGGTTCCGGTGACGAGGCTGACTCCGGAGGGCAGCCATGAGCACGTGGGGCTGGATCCTGAGAGTCGGCGGGACCATCGTCCTGCTGCTCGTTCTGGTGGTGGGCGGTCTCCTCTTCTATGCTTCGACGCCGCACTTTGCCAACATCGTGCGGATGAGAGTCATCAATGTCCTGGAGGACGCAACCGGCGGGCGGGTCGAACTGCGATCCTTAAACTGGAACCTGCGTCACCTCTCCGTGGAAGTGGACGATCTGACGATCCATGGGCTAGAGGGCAAGGGTGAATTACCCTATGCGCACATCGACCGGCTTTACGCGCGGGCCAGAATCCTCTCTTTGTTCAAAGCCCAGCTCGGCCTGGACTTCCTAAAAGTAGACCGGCCCTCGATTCATCTCATCATTTATCCCGACGGCCATACCAATCAGCCGACACCGAGGGCCAAACAGGGCAACGACGCGGCTACCTTTCGCACGATTTTCGGCCTTCAGGCCGGGCGGGTGGAAGTAGCGGATGGTATGGCCCTGGTGAACGAGCGCTCCATCCCTTTCGCGCTCACCGCCAACAACCTCGGCGTGGTGATCACTTACGCACCTGTCAGCGGACATTACCTGGGCCAGATCGCCTGCTCGGATATCAATCTGCAGCAGGGCAAGGCCGCCCCCATCCGCAGCAAACTCGATCTGAACCTAGAAGCGGCATCGGACGCGGTCGAGCTGAAGGCGCTGCATTTTGTCACCGGAAAGTCTAACCTCCAGGCCAATGGGAACCTCGCGCACTTCGCCGATCCCCGGTGGACCCTGTCGGCGAACGGAACTGTCGATCTGGCCGAGTTGACAACCTCGGGGACGGTTGACGGATTCCGGCGGGGCAGCGTCGACCTATCCATCAAGGGGCAGGGGACCGGAGCCAATCAATATGTTCTGGATGGAAATGCCAAGGTCGTTAACGCCTCATACGCGATCGAATATTTCTGGATCGACGGGATAAATGCCACCACCCGGCTGCACATTACACCGGACGAAATCTTTCTTCCCGATCTGGTCGCCCGCCCGCGAGAGGGAGGGATTATCAATGCAGCGTTCCGCTATCTGCGTTGGATGGCCCCTTTTACCCTTCCCAAAGCTCCGGGGGCGCAGGTGCTGAGTATTCGGGCGCGCGTTGCCGGGGTCCGTCTGACCACTGTTCTTGAGAGCGTGCTTCCGCTCCAGTACCGCACACTCGGGTTCGATACGGCGGGTGACGGCACGGTCAATATCGATTGGACCGGTGGTCCCGACGATCTGACGGTTGGCGCTGTCCTCACCATGAAGGTTCCCCCAACCACGGCTCCAGCCACCGCTCCAAACACCGCTCCAGCCACCGCTCCAGCCACCGCTTCTGGGCTCGTCCCCATAAGCGGATCCGTGGATGCGAAGTACTCTCAGCGCGCAGGCATTGTTCAGATCAACCAATTCCAGGCGCACAGTTCCGCCACTACGTTGAACGTCAGCGGCTCGCTGGGTGTGAATCCGGTGGAGAAGCCTTCGAGCCTCACGGTCCACCTGGTGAATGACAATCTGGGCGAGTTTGACGATGTGCTCAAAGTCCTGGACCTGGGATTTGGCAAGCCCGGCGTTTCCGGCATTCCCGTGCAACTTCACGGGAATGCCACCTTCGATGGTATGGCAGCCGGCTCGCTGGTCGATCCCGCGTTCAAAGGGCATCTCACGGCAAACGACTTCTCCACCGTATTCGTCGTGCCGGCGACTGCGTCCCATACCCCGCAGCCGGCCAGCCCGGAGCCTGGAACTCCCATCAACATTCGTTGGGATTCCCTGGACACGAACGCCAGCTACTCTTCCGCGCTTATTTCGGTAGATCACGGCATCCTCAGTCGCGGCAAGACGGTCATTCATGCGTCCGGCCAACTGGAAGCCCATGAGATCAGCCGCCGCAAAAAGGCTTTTGACGATGAGTCCCCGATCGCCGCCACCGCCCAGATACAAAACGCGTCGCTTACCGATTTGCTGGGGATCGTTGGGCAAGACTTGCCGGTAACCGGAACACTGAGCCTGCAGGCGCATGCAGGAGGAACGCTTGGCGACCTGACCGGGGGCGCCAACCTGAACGTGATTGGGGGCGCCATCGAGGGCCAGCCCTATCACAGTCTCACTGCCTCGGTTGGCTTGGCGGGGCAGGATGTCGAGCTCACCAAGGCCACGCTGCTGCAGGATGGGGGCACCATCATTGCCAACGGAACCTTCAACTTAAAAACCCAGAGCTTCCTGGGCAACCTGGATGGGACGGACTTCGAGCTGGGCCATTTCCCCCAGCCCAAGGATCCAAGACTTTCCTTCGGGGGAGCGTTGAAGTTTGATGCCCATGCCTCCGGAACGCTGGAGGCTCCTTCGGTTCTGGCGGGAGTTCATTTGCGCAACCTGGTGCTTGGCGGGCAGGCCGCCGGGTCACTCGAGATGATTGTCCATACCCAGGGGGACACGGCTCATTTCACTGCGCAGAGTGGCATGGCGCTGGCCCAGCTTCAGGTCACGGGCGATACGCAGCTGCGTGGAGATTTCAACACCCAGGCGAACCTGGTTTTGAGCAATCTGAACATTGCGCCGTTTTTGCGCGCCTTTAAGGTGCAAAGCGTCAGCGGGATTTCGTCGATCGGGGGCACGATCTCGGTGAATGGCCCATTGCGCCAGCCAAAGGAATTTAGCGGCGATGCGGAGATCAACCAGTGCACAGTCACGCTGCAAGGCATCACGCTGCAGGGCGAGGGACCGCTGCGCGCCTCTCTGCATAATGGCGTGCTTAAGCTCACCCGGGCGCACATCACCGGCCCCGACACCAACCTGTCGCTCACCGGCTCCGCAGATCTGTTCGACGGACAGGCATTGGCGGTGACAGGGAACGGCTCGGTCAATATGAAGCTGGCCCAGACGTTCGATTCCGACATTACTTCCTCCGGGCACGTTGACTTCAATGTCGTGGTCAACGGAACCCTCGCCCAGCCGTCGTTTTCCGGCAGCATGCAGCTTAAGAACGTCGCCATGGCACTGAACGATCTTCCCAATGGGATCAGCAACCTGAATGGAAACCTGGTCTTCGACCAGAACCGCCTGCAGGTGCAGAACTTAGTGGGAACTACCGGGGGCGGGCAGCTGAAAGTCACGGGTTTTCTCGCCTACCAGCAGGGCCTGTACGGAGATTTCACCGCAAGCGGAAAAGATATTCGAGTACGGTATGGAGGCATCAGCGCGACTGCGGACACGACCCTTCATTTGCTTGGTTCGCAGAACAACATGCTGCTGAGCGGTAACATTCAGATCACTCGTTTCATCATCGGGCCCAACGTGGACTTTGCGACTTTCACGCCCAACGCGGCGGCGAACGTCCCACCCGATCCGAATGCTCCTTCCAGCCATGTTCGGCTGGATGTGCATATCTTTTCGGCGCCCCAACTCGACTTTCAGAACTCGTATGCGCAGTTGGCCGGCAGCGTAGATCTGCGCATTCGCGGTACCGTCGCCCAACCGGCGATCCTCGGCCGCATCACCATCACCGATGGAACCGCCAATTTCGCCGGGACTACTTACAACTTGCAACACGGCCAGATTTACTTCACCAATCCCGTTATCATCGAGCCCATCATCGACATCGACGCCACGACCCGAGTGGAAGAGTACGACGTCACCATCGGTTTGCACGGCAGCATCAATAACCTGAGCCCGACCTTCCGTTCCGAGCCGCCCCTAGCCCAAGCGGACGTCATCTCACTGCTGGCCCTGGGCCGCACCCAGGAAGAGCAGGCACTGTATTCGAACCAGGAACAGTCCGTTGGTTCTAACCCCACCACCAATGCTTTGCTGGGAGGAGCGCTCAATGCCGCGGTTGGCAGCCGGGTGGAGAAATTGTTTGGCGGAGGCAGCGTCAAAATCGATCCGACCTATGTGGGCACGATTGGCAGCTCGAGCGCTCGAATTACCGTGACACAAAATATCGCCCGCAATGTCCAGGTAACTTACGCGACTAATGTAAATGCCACGGCCCAGCAGCTCATTCAGGCCCAGGTGGACGTGACGCAGAGCGTTTCCATTCTCGCCGTACGGGATGAAGCAGGAGTTTTCAGCCTGGTGCTAAAAGTCCACAAACGCTATCGTTGACGCGGCTTGCCAGTCGTAGTACACAGGGAAGGCAACGAAAGGCCATGTTTCGTGCTTATATGTCTGTGTTTGAGATCAAATCGCGAGTCTGTAACACCCGCGAGAAAATAGGAGAAAGAGAATGAAGGCGAGACCAGGTTTGGCTTTGGCGCTGGCTTCTGTTATGGTTTTCGGCTCTCAAGTGGTTTTGCCGCACGCGTCGTACGCCGCCGGCGACGCGCAGACGGACAACAACATCCAGGCGGACTTGCAGAACCAACTGAAGAAGTTCAAGGATGTCCGGGTGTCGGTTCAGAACGGGGTTGTAGACCTGGAAGGAACGGTGCAGGATTTCGCAACCAAGGAAGAGATCGACAAGAAAGCCCACCGTGTCAAGAACGTGGCCGCAGTGCGTAACAAGTTGAAGATTGCCGGCGCCGGGGAAATTTCCGACGCACAACTGCAGCAAAAGATAGTCCAGAAACTGCAATACGACCGCGTGGGTTACGGCAATGCGTTTAACGCCATCAGCGTCGGCGTGCAGGATGGCGTGGTCACGCTGGCCGGCAATGCGCTGGGACCCGTGGCGGCCGACTCAGCAGTGTCGCTGGCCAGCCATTTTCCCGGCGTGCAGGATGTGATCAATAACATCCAGGTGGACCCGCTGTCTCCCATGGACGATCGCACAAGGATGCAGGTTTACCGGGCGGTTTACGGCTTTCCCAGCCTGAACAAGTACGCAATCAATCCTTCCCAGCCCATCCGGATTACGGTAGTGAACGGCAACGTGACCTTGAACGGTGTGGTTGATAGCAAAGCGGACAAGGACGTAGCCGGCATCCGTGCTAACGGCGTGCCTGGTGTGTTTAAGGTGGTCAATAACCTACAGGTCGCTAATTCCTCAAACGAAAAATGATGTTGAGGGCGGGTGTGTTTGAGGGTGGAGAATCTTGCCCTCAGCGGCTGAAGCCGGTCTCTAGTTTGATTTGACGGCGGGGCTGACGCCCCGCCCCTTCAAAGCCAAAACTCACAGTCATCACCTTGGGAGGGCCGACAGGGAGGCCGGCGGAACAGCAGGTCCCTCCACTTCGGTCGGGATGACAATTCTGTCTGAGGTGGAGAATCTTGCCCTCAGCGACTGAAGCCGGTCTCTGGTTTGATTTGACGGCGGGGCTGAAGCCCCGCCCCTTCAAACCCAAAAAGCTAAAGGCTCTCAGACCCCCTCCGCCAGGCTCAATGTTGATGAAGGGTCAGCACTCCGTTCCTGCCGAGGTCCTGGCTTGCGGTTCCCGGTAAACTAAGCGTATGGGTCTGCTTCGTAAGGTGCTCACCACCCTGGAAATGATCAAGTGGGAGCACTCGGTGTTCGCTTTGCCGTTTGCTCTGTCCGGCGCCGTGCTGGCCGCTTCCGGCTGGCCGGCGTGGTCGAAAATTTTCTGGATTGTCGTCTGCATGATCTCAGCTCGATCAGCAGCGATGGCGTTCAACCGTTGGGCTGATGCCCGCCTTGACGCTGCCAATCCGCGAACTGCTTCCCGCGCCCTGCCAGCGGGCACACTGAGCCGCTCCTTCGTCGCGGGATTTATCGTGGTTACGTCGCTGGTGTTCGTTCTAGCCGCATCCCAATTGAACCGGGTAACGCTTATCCTTTCGCCGGTGGCGCTCGGCGTACTCCTCTTGTACTCCTATACCAAGCGGTTCACCCGTTGGTCGCACCTGGTGCTGGGACTGGCTTTGGGAATTGCGCCCGCGGCGGCATGGATTGCGATCCGTGGCACCCTGGATCCGCGAATCCTCGTACTCACTGCCGCGGTGATCTGCTGGGTGGGAGGGTTTGATGTCCTCTACGCTTGTCAGGACATGAATCATGACCGGCAAGCCGGCCTGTTCAGCATTCCCCAGAGCTGGGGAGTCAGGGCTGCCTTTTGGATCGCCCGCACGATGCATCTGCTCATGCTTGGGCTATTGTGCCGGCTGGTGCAGCTGTTCGCACTCAACGCCGTGGCCTGGGCCGGCATCGCCGTCGTCGCAATGCTGTTACTTTACGAGCACCTGATCGTATCCCCAAGCGATCTGCGCCGACTCAACGCCGCGTTCTTCACCATGAATGGAATAATTTCGGTGGTGTTCTTTGTCTTCGTAGCTACGGCTGTTCTTTTTCCCAAAATGTAAACGCGCCCGAATCCGAGAAGCATCGGGCGCGTCGTTTGAACAAGCTGCAGAAAGCCATTGCGAGGACGATACAGCGTAACGCGGGTTATCTGACATTATCCGGATCGCGAGTTCTCCGCAGCCCCGCTGTCCAAGCTAAGCGGATTTGGCTAAGCGGATTTGGCTAAGCGGATTTGCCTTTCTGACGCTCTGCTTCCTTGTGAGCATCGATCTTGTCGTTGACCGCCTCATGAACTGTTTCGACCCGCCGGCGGACATCCGCGCGCGCGTTGTTTGCCTGGTGTTGGGCTTCTTTCTCGCGATTGTCAGCTGTAACCGCGGCGGCGTCTTTTACGTTGCCCCACGTTTCCCGTGCTGCGCCCTTCACCTGGTCGGCTACGCCCTGATTGGCCAATTTCTGATCGCCGACGGCTTCGCCAACCCCTTGCTTTACGCGGCCCGCCACCCGCTCCACTTTGCCGGTCACTTGATCCTTGTTCATGATGATCTTCTCCTTACGCCCGGGAAATTTCCCGGGCGCCATAGTTGAGATGCTTTTTTATCAAACGGAGTACACTTGCCCAGCAAGTGTACGAGACTGAGACACCCTATGGGTGTGCGGGCTCAAACCACCCGCCGTCCGCCAATCAACTGGATGAGCAGCACCACCAGAGCAATCACCAGCAAGAGGTGGATGTACCACGCAACCACGTGAAAACCAATAAAGCCAACCAGCCAAAGTACCAGTAACACCAGGAAAACTGTCCAGAGCATTGTTAGTATCTCCTCAATATAAGGTCTTGCTACGCTGTTGTTTGGTGCGCTTGCAGCGGGGTAGGTTGCCGTATCAACGAAATTAAGTGTGTTGGACATCAGATGCGGATCGCGATCCAGGGAGAGGTCGGCTCTTTCAGTCACCAAGCCGCTTTGCAGATGGAGCCTGGGGCAACCATTGTTCCTTGTGCTCTCTCCGCGGAGGTATTTCAACTCCTCGAGAACGGCGAAGTGAATGCCGCAGTGATTCCCATCGAGAACTCTTTGGCGGGTTCTGTCCTGGAGCACTTCGACCTGCTGTTGCGCTCCGCCGTGCACATCGAGCGCGAATCTTTGCTGCGCATCCGGCACAATCTGATCGCTGTCCCGGGCAGCGTCATGCCGGAGATTTCTCAAGTGCTTTCACACCCGGTTGCGCTGGCGCAATGCCGTCGTTTTTTTGCCCAGCATCCGGCGATGGCGCCCACACCGTTTTACGACACGGCGGGGAGTGTAAAGCACGTCGTAGCGAGAGGGGACAAAGCGGCGGCGGCCATCGCCGGGGAACAGGCTGCACGCGCCTACGGTGGTGAGATTCTGGCCGCAGGAATCGAAGACAATCCGGCCAACTACACGCGGTTTCTCTTCATTCGGGCCGGCGCCCGCGGCCCGCGACAGGCGGACGCCGACAAGATCAGCATTGCTTTCACTGTGGAAAATCGGCCCGGTACGCTGGTTTCCGCCCTCCAGGTTTTCGCCCAGCACGACACCAACCTCTGCAAGATAGAATCCCGTCCGGTGGAGGGCCAGCCGTGGCAGTACGTCTTCTACGCTGACTGCCAGGTCACAGCCGGAGGTGAAAACCGGGAACTCCTCGACCAACTACGGCGCCACTGCCTGTCGGTTAAGGAACTGGGGCAGTACCTGGGGGCCAAGCCGCTCTCCTGAGGAGGGTTGGGGCAGTCGATACAGGTAATGGGTCTTTGCGACTTTTAGGGGATCTACAGCATCTCATATACGATTATTTGATAGAAGGATACTCATGGCTAGCGATTTCTTAAGTGTCATCAATCCAACCGACCCCAGCCGGCGCGAGCAGGGAGGAGCCCATGGCAGGGTTCTACCTGTTTTGCCCGTTCGTAGTACGGTTCTGTTCCCTCACGCCGTGCTTCCGCTGACCGTCGGCCGGGAGAGCTCGATTCAGCTCATTCAATCGCTGGGAGATGTGAAGACCATCGTTGTGGTTGCGCAGCGCGACGAGCGCATGGATACCCCACAGCCCAGTGACCTGTATTCCGTGGGAACTATGGCGACCGTACACAAAGTCGTCAAAATGCCCAACCAAAGCCTATTCGTGTTTACGGAAGGAACGGAGCGCGTCAAGTTGGGAGAATTCACCCAGCTGGAACCGTTCATGACGGCCAGTATCGAGCATTTGCCTGAGATCGATCCCGGCAAAAGCGCGGAGCTGGAAGCGCTGCAACGCAATGTGATCGCCCAATTTCAGCAAATCGTCACCACCTCGCCCACACTTTCCGACGAGTTGCAGACGATTGCCCTGAATATCGAAGATCCGGGGCGCCTGGTTGATTTCATTGCCTCGTCTCTGCCCTTCCTGGCTACAACCGACAAGCAGGAGTTGCTGGAAACACCTGATGTGCTGCTGCGCATGGAGCGCATCAACAAGCACCTGGCCAAGGAAGCCGAGGTGCAGCAGTTGCGCAACAAGATCCAGACAGAAGTCCAGGATCAGGTGCAGCAATCGCAGCGCGACTATTACCTCCGCGAACAGCTCAAGGCGATTCAAAAGGAAATCGGAGAGCTGGATGAGGGGCAGAAGGATATCGAGGAGCTGCGGCAGAAGATCGAAGCCGCGGGCATGCCCGAGGAGGTGAAAAAAGAGGCTACCAAGGAGCTCAGCCGCCTCTCGCGGATGTCCCCCATGGCTGCCGATTACTCGCTTACCCGCAACTACGTGGAATGGCTCGCGGTGTTGCCTTGGGCGCGATCGACCGGCGGGGAAGTGGATATCGTCAAGGCGAAAGAGATTCTCGACCTCGACCACTACGACCTGCAACGGGTCAAGGATCGCATCCTCGACTATTTGAGCGTGCGCCGTCTCAAGCCCGATATGAAGGGGCCCATCCTCTGTTTTGTGGGACCTCCGGGGGTTGGGAAAACCTCGCTCGGACGTAGCATCGCCCGTGCCCTAGGGCGGAAGTTCCAGCGTATTTCCCTGGGCGGCATGCACGATGAAGCCGAGATTCGTGGTCACCGGCGCACCTATATCGGAGCCCTACCGGGGCAGATCATACAGGCGCTGCGCCGTGCTGACGCCAACGACCCCGTCTTTATGCTGGACGAGATCGATAAGCTTGGCCGCGACTTTCGTGGCGATCCTGCATCGGCGTTGCTGGAGACCCTGGACCCGGAACAGAACAACACGTTTCGCGACAACTATCTCGACGTGCCGTTCGACCTGTCCAAGGTGCTGTTCATCTGCACCGCCAATATGCTCGATCCCATACCGGAGCCGCTGCGCGACCGGATGGAGATCATCGATCTGTCCGGCTACACGGAGGATGAGAAGACGCACATCGCGTTCCGCTATCTCATCCCGCGCCAGATCAAGGAGAACGGGATCGAGCCGCAAAACGGCGCCGAACCGCTGATCGATTTTCCCGAAGAGGGCGTCCGCTACATCGTGCGCCACTACACGCGTGAAGCCGGGGTGCGTAAGCTGGAACAGCTCATCGGCACGGTATGCCGCAAGCAGGCCCGGCGCATCGCGGAAGGGAAGACAGGTAAGTTGGTTGTCGACCGGGCGGTAATACAGGAATTTCTGGGCGGCATCAAGGTTCGCGTCGATACTGAGCTTGCTGAGCGTACCCGGCGGGCCGGCGTAGCTGTTGGCCTGGCATGGACTCCGGCAGGCGGCGACATCCTGTTTATCGAAGCCAACCGGATGAAGGGCAAGGGCGGGTTCAAAATGACCGGCCAGATCGGCGAGGTTATGCAGGAGTCCATGCAGGCGGCGCTTACCTGGGTGCGCTCCAACGCGCCGTCCCTCCGCCTGGAAGAGGACTTCACCAAGGATCTGGACATTCACATCCATGTTCCCGCGGGCGCGATTCCCAAGGATGGACCTTCGGCCGGGGTTACCATGGCAACCACCCTGGTATCTCTGATGACCGATACTCCGGTTCGTCCCCTCACCGCGATGACCGGTGAAATCACGCTAAGTGGGAATGTTTTACCGGTCGGCGGCATCAAGGAGAAGTTTCTTGCCGCCAAGCGCGCCGGGGTCAAGGATGTGATTCTGCCGGCGGAGAATCGTCAGAATGTCGAGGAAGACCTGACGGCGGATCAGACCGAGGGAGTGAGCCTCCACTACGCCAGCCGGATCGAAGACGTGCTGGCCGTCGCGCTGCCCAAGTCCATCAGCGAAGAGAAGAAGGACGAAGCTGTGCGCGAAGAAATCATCGAACACGCTGAGGCCTGATCCCAGGCTTACGCTCCACAAGGCCCGCCAACCAGCGGGCCTTTTTCCTGGTGCGCCGATCGGCGGTCTGTTTTTGTGCGCCCGCGGGGTCAAGCTAACATCTAAAGCAGAGTCCACCACGCAAGGACGCCGATGATCATTGATTTCGCCGAAAGGGCGCACAACCATAACTGGGATCTTGACCCGATCGTGCGGTCCCTTTTGGATACCGATTTCTACAAGCTGCTGATGCTCCAGTTCATCTGGAAGCATTTCCCCACCACGCAGGTTTCCTTCTCGGTGAGCAATCGAACCTCCGGGGTTCGTCTGGCCGACGTGATTTCGCGGGAAGAGGTATTGCAGCAGGTGGAGCACGCGCGCAGCCTGCGCTTCCTGAAATCGGAGCTGATCTGGCTGGCAGGAAACACATTCTTCGGGCGGCGAGGCATCTTCGAGCCGGAATTTATCGAGTGGCTGGCTAACGGTTTCCGCCTCTCCAGTTACCGACTCACGGTAAGGGAGGGCGAGTATCATCTCGAGTTCGACGGCCTGTGGACGGAAGCGACGATGTGGGAGATTTACGCCCTCTCGATCCTCAACGAGCTCAAATCGCGCGCTGCCTTGAAGGGCATGAGCGAATTCGATCTGGACATCCTCTATGCCCAGGCCAAGGCCAAGCTTTGGGGCAAAATGGAACGGCTAATCGGGGTGCCGGAACTGAGGGTCGCCGATTTCGGTACCCGTCGCAGGCACAGTTTCTTATGGCAGGAGTATGTCGTCATGGCCCTGAATACGGCGCTTGGCGAGAATTTCACCGGTACTTCGAACACCTATCTGGCCTACAAGCACAACCTCGAGGCCGTGGGCACGAATGCTCACGAGTTGCCTATGGGCCTGGCGGCCATGGCGACCAGCGACGCGGATCTGAAGAGTTCGCAATACCGTATTCTCGAACTTTGGCAAAGCACCTACGCCCGTGAGATCCGCATCATGCTGCCCGATACCTATGGCACGACGCAGTTTCTCGCCAACGCTCCGGACTGGACAGCTGACTGGACCGGGCAGCGCATTGACAGCAAAGATCCGTATATTGCCGGGGACGAATACATAGCCTGGCTCGCGCAGCGGGGGCGCGATCCGAAACAGAAGCTCATCATCGCGTCCGACGCCATGGACGTGGAAGATATCCTTGGGCTTCACGCCTATTTCATGGGCACCATCATGCCCGGGTTTTCGCCCCAGGATTTTCGCAGCGCGGGGGACTTTGAGGATCCGGCCAAATGGGCTCCCGGCAGGCGCATCCGTTTTAGCGCCGGTTGGGGCACCCTGCTGACCAACGATTTCCGCAACTGCCACCCCAAGGGCAGAAATGGATTTCACCCTGCCAGTCTGATCTGCAAGATGACCGAGGCTGATGGTCGGCCGGCGGTGAAGCTTTCCGACAATTTCGCCAAAGCTACAGGGCTTCGTTCGGAAATCGCACGCTATCGCAGAGTCTTTGGCGCGGCCGGGGTGGCCAACATCCCGGTCCAGGTCTAAACAGGCTGCGGAAAAAGTCATGATCGAGCAAAAGATGCGTGAAACAGGGGCTAAACAGGCTGCGGAAAAACAACGCAGGTGCTCGACAAGCCTACTAGGCGTAGCCACTTGTCTAGGCAGAGATACATTATCTAGCGCCTCGCTCGTTGCTTCGGCGCGTTTTTCCGCAGCCTGTAAAGCCCGACGTATTCTGAATCATTTACGGCCCGACTGAAGTCGGGCCCTGATACAAAAACCGCGTTTTT
>JBARKD010000230.1:0-21536 GCA_049800615.1 Acidobacteriaceae bacterium
GACGGGACGGCAGCGCACAGACCCACGCTTCCGGCCCACACCATGTCCTAATTTGCCTCGGCCCGATTTTTCGCGAGATACGGGGCGCCACGCAGCGCGAAGTTAGTTACCGATGGAATGCAACTAAGGAAGTTCCCGTGCTCTGCCGGCACGTAGAAGGACTACGAGAAGATTATCCCGCTTTCTCCAGCAGGGTCACCGAAAGATCCCGCTTTTGCACCATCTCCGCGGTGATGTCCAGCTCCCTGATCTTCTTGTTGCTCGGGAGGTGGTACATGAGGTCCAGCATCAGCTCTTCCAGGATCATGCGCAGGCCGCGCGCTCCCACCTTGCGGTTGAGCGCTTCGCGAGCCACTGCGCGCGAGGCCTCGTCGGAAAACAACAGGCGCACGTTCTCGTACTCGAAGAGACGTTGATACTGCTTGAGGATCGCGTTCCTGGGTTTGGTGAGAATTTCCACCAGGGCGGCCTCATCGAGTTCGTCCAGCACTCCAATCACCGGCAGCCGTCCCACGAATTCAGGGATAAGGCCGAACTTGATTAAATCCTGGGGTTGCGCCTGGCGCAGAAGCTCCGTGTCGCGCAGGGCCGGCAAAATGTTCGCATCCAGCGCGTCCTTTTCCGACATTGCCTTGAAACCCAGTGCCTTTTTGCCCACGCGCCGCCCGATCAACCTCTCCAGGCCGACAAAAGCGCCGCCGCAGATAAACAAAATGTTGGTGGTATCGACAGGCGTGAACTCCTGATGCGGGTGCTTCCGCCCCCCTTGGGGTGGAACATTGGCGACCGTACCCTCCAGGATTTTGAGCAACGCCTGCTGAACGCCCTCGCCCGAGACATCGCGGGTAATGGAGGGGTTCTCGTCCTTGCGGCCGATCTTATCGATCTCATCGATATAGATGATGCCGGTCTGGGCCCTGGCAACGTCGCCGTCGGCGGCCTGCAACAGCTTAAGGAGGATATTTACGACGTCCTCACCGACGTAGCCGGCTTCGGTCAGCGTGGTCGCATCGACGATAGCGAACGGGACATCCAGCATCTTGGCCAGGGTGTGCGCCAGCAATGTCTTGCCGCTACCGGTCGGGCCGACGAGCAGAATATTAGACTTCGAGAGCTCGACGTCATTGCCCCGCGTCCGGTTCATCTGGATGCGTTTGTAGTGGTTATAGACAGCAACCGCCAGCTTTTTCTTCGTCTGTTCCTGGCCGATCACGTACTCGTCAAGAAAACTCTTGACCTCCTGCGGTTTCGGCAAGTGGGCGGGCGCAGCTCCCGGCTGCGTTTCCCCCCGATCGTCTTCCAAAATGGAATTGCAGACCGCAACGCATTCATCGCAGATGTATGCCCGCGGGTAATCGCTCGGTGAGGAGATCAATTTAGCAACGGCGTCCTGCGATTTATGACAGAACGAACAACGGAGCGTATCGTCTGTTCCCCTCGGCGTTTTCATACCGCAACTCCTTCAGTCTGATACGTGCTTCATGTCCGCGGCCGGTCGATGATTTCGTCAATAATGCCGTATTCTTTGGCCTGCTGCGCGTTCATGATGAAGTCCCGCTCCACATCCCGCTCGATGCGTTCCAGCGGTTGCGAGGTGTGTTTGGACATCAGCTTATTGGTGATCTCGCGAATACGGAGAATTTCGCGAGCATGAATGTCGATGTCGGTCGCTTGACCCGAAAGGCCGCCCATCGACGGTTGGTGTATCAGGATGCGCGAGTTAGGAAGCGCAAACCGCTTGCCCTTGTTACCGCTCATCAAAAGAAATGCCGCCATGCTCGCGGCCTGCCCGATGCAATACGTAACCACATCGTTGCGGATAAATTGCATGGTGTCGTAGATGGCAAGGCCGGCGGTGATCGAGCCGCCGGGAGAATTGATATAAAGCTGCAAATCTTTTTCCGGGTCTTCGCCGGAGAGAAACAACATCTGGGCGATCACCAGGTTGGCGATCTGATCGTCAATTGGCGTTCCCAGAAAGATAATATTGTCGCGAAGCAGACGGGAATAGATGTCATAGGCGCGCTCGCCTCGACTCGTCTGCTCGACCACCATGGGTACCAGTGCCATGCTCTCTCTTGTCCTACCAGCTTGCGGAGCGTCCTATGCCCCGGTTTCAAAGTTGCCCTGATTCAGGACGCTAGTCTTTCGTACAGCAGAGCGCCCATCTTCTCCCTACGTAAGCGTTCCCGGATTCTAGCGAGGCCATCGTCCTCAGTCAAACGCGCGCGTAGCGCTTCCACAGGCTCCCGCATTTGCAATGCGATACCTTGCAGTTCGTTGTCCACTTCCTCGGTCGACACATTTACGTCTTCCGCATCCGCAATGCGATCGAGCAGGATCGATCCTTTCACCTCGGCGGTTGCTGTCGGCCGTTGCGCCGCGCGCAGGCGATCGAAATCGAGATTCCGCATATCCTCCGTGCGCATACCTTGCGAGGCAAGCGCCCGCAGGCCACGATCCAGCCGGGAATCGATCTGCTGCTGCACCAGTGATTCCGGAACGGGAAATTCATAACGCTTCACCAGCTCATCGAGCAGCCGGTTGGTCGTTTCGGTCTGCACGTGCCGCTGCTTGTCGCGAGACATATGTTCGCGCAGTTGCTTGGTGAAATCCGCCAGGCTCTCGTAGGGCCCAAGCTCCTTGACGAACTCGTCGTTCAATTCCGGTTCGATCTTCTTCTTGATGCCCTTGACTTCCAGATCGTAGGCGACCTGCTTGCCAGCCAGTTGCCTCTCACCGAAATCCGGCGGATAGCTAACCTCAAACTTTAACTGTTGTCCGACGTTGGCCCCGCGCAGCGCGTTGTTAAAACTATCGAGCGTGTTCGGTCCACCGACCTGAACTAAGACATCCTGGCCCGTGATGGGAGCCTGCTGTTCCGTGGTCGATTCACCATCCGCCGGCCGCACTTCGCCCGTGAAGCTGATCTGCGCAAAGTCACCATCCGCCAGCGAACGGTCTTCTTCGACCGGTTCCATAGTGGAACGAGAGTCACGAATGCGCGCCACCTCCGCATCCACCTCCGCATCGGTTAGTTCGCTGGAGGGTTTCTCTACCTTCACCTGCTGGTAGCCCTCGATGGAAAAGTCGGGAATCACTTCGAAGGCGGCTTTGAACCGTAGCGGCTTTCCCTCTTCGAGCGAGATGTCGGTCACCTGCGGTTGGGACACGGGCTTCAACTTCTGCTCCGCGATGGCGTTGCGGAAGTGCCCTGGCAATACTGCTTCCATCACGTCCTGCCGAATTCGATCGGCAAACTTGCCGCGGATCAGCGATTCCGGCACTTTGCCGGAGCGAAATCCTGGAATCCGCGCCAACTTTTGATAGCGTTTGGTGACTGCCTGAAAGTTACGGGAGACTTCTTCGGCGGGAACCTCTACCTGGACTTCGCGCGTACAATCCGGATTTAGTGTGGCTGCGCCATGGTTGTGTTCGTCATGATCGTGCCCGTCATGGTCGTGACTGTGCTCGTCATGTCCTTGGCCAGCAGGTTCTTCGCCGACCGCCGACCCCTCGGATTGCGGTGTAGTTTCAATCATTTCAGCTGAACTCAACGTATGCCTTCCAGATTCGCTCCCCCTTTGGGCGGCTGCAATGGCTAAAACGATGCAAACCTGGGGGCGGCTAAATAGCCTGCTTTCATCGTATGAGGCTTTCCCAGGAGGGGTCAAACCCACAGGGCAAAGAATGCGCGGCTACTGTTAACCAGAATACACCTTTTCCTATTACCTTCGGTGGTCCCATGGGTCCCCCATCGGTTCAGGATGCCAAGCGCCAGGAGCGTTAAACATGAGAGTCAAAACGGCGCCAAAAAGCTGATCTCGCAAGGTAAATCGCAGAGTACCCCTAGTGTGGTGCGTCACACAGATGGGCGTTTAGCCGTTTTTGAAGGGTACGGGCTTTAGTCCGTAGCCCCTGAGGGAATGCCGTCTGGCCAACCCTCAACTTTCAGGCAGAATGACGTACGTTATTTCCGACCTACTACCCTAGATCTCTTCTTCCCGCGGTGTGCGTACGTGAGTGACGAATCGTGGGTCGGCTGCACGGAACCGCGTGTAGTTGCGGCGGCCATCGCTTAGACTGAGATTTCCGTTGACGGTTCTGCGCACCACGTCGGCGTCGCGGTCATCCTGCCCATCATCCTGCCACCAGCAAACCTGGCATAGTTCCTGCGCTTCAGGCATGAATAGCGTCTTGTATCCACAGCACAGGCAGCGCGCTCGGACCGCTGATTGCATAACCTAATTATGCTCTGGGCGGGAACCAAACAGGCCGCTCTGGCATCGCCGTCGCCTCTTACTCAAGTAACCGTCGGCAAAACTTCGGGTTATTCGAGCGGAGCGGGGTGGTGATAGCGCCAGTTGCAAAAACCAGGATCGGGCTTCCCCTGATGCTGTCTAAACTACGGCTTGAACAATTCCAACCGAACCTTCCATGTGGCCGACTGGCCGGGACGAAGTGTCACCATCCCGGTATCCATCCCCTTCCACTGCTTCCCGAAGGGATCCACATAGTTGAATTGAGGTTCGATCGCGACAAATGTCACGTTTTTCGGCGAATACACCTGCACGGTCCTGATTTCCGGAGAAAGCGCTGCTACCGTCAGGCCGTAATTCGCGTCCGGATCAATCAGCTTTATTTCGGCTGCCCCGCCGGTTCGTTGCAGGTGAGAAAAGTTGTCATCCAGGAAATGATCGTCAAGTGCGACACCGTCGGGTGCGTTGTAGTCGTATTCGGTTCCCTTGACCGGTTTGAGCTGACCGGTGGGAAATGCGTCACCATAGTTGTTCACGGGCGCCATCATCGAAGCAGGGATATGCACCCGCGCCTGAGCGCGATGGCCGCTCAGTATTTCGAAATAAGGATGCCAACCGATGGACATCGGTTCGATTTCCTTGCCCACATTCTTCGCCGTGATGGTGGCATCGACTGCGTCTCCGCTGAGTGCGATTGTCAGGTTAAGATCGGTATCCGATAGCCAATGGCCGCCAAAGTCTCCTGCGTGGATGACGCCGGTCACGGTCTGACCGTCCGCGGTTGTTTGCGTCTGCAGGTCTTCCACTTTGGCTTGCGTAATCAGCCCATGAATCGCAACCACGCGCCCACCGGGATTCTTGCTGGGAAAGTTTGCCGGCAGGGACAAAGTATGGCCGCGCCATTGGGTAACGACGGACTTGCCATCAGCCGAACCCTCGCCAATGATTCGGTTAGGGTAGGGAATCAGAAACGCTCCACCGAAGCCGAATGATGCGTTGCCCAGTTCGTCCCTGCCCGTCCCGGTAAGCCGCGCGGCTGCTTCTGCGACTGAAGGCGAGTGCAGCAGCGGTACCTCGCCTTTGCCGGGGATCGCCGCAGTCACTTGGAACATATTCATGCCCCTGCCGGGGAAAAGGGTAACCGAGAGAAACTCCGGTTTGCTGCCGTCGGCCGTCGCCTTTCGCGTCAACTTCAATACATCCTTACCCCCAATCTGCGTGACCGCCGGTGCTGCTGGTTGCGGCGCCGATTCGGCTGGAGTCGCCGTCTTTTGCTGGCACCCCACCGACAGCAGTGCGAAGGTGATCAAAATTCCCGACAAACTTTTGCCTGAGTTGCGCATACGCCCCCTAAGTAGAGATCGTGAAAAGAGCAAAAATCATATTACGCCGTCTTTTCTACGCGCTTTACAATCGAGTATGAGCTCCTTCCCCAGAGCGGACCCAGGGAACACCACCAGATCGCCCGCCGCAGGTTCCAGTGCTCAGGCGGCGGGCAGTCCTGTGCCGATTCCCGCCAATCCTACTGGCCTTGTTCTGTTGAATGAGACCATCATCCGCTGCCAGCGCTGCACCCGCCTGCGCAAGCACTGCGAAGGCATTGCCTACAGCAAGCGCCGCGCTTACCGCGATTGGGTTTATTGGGCCAAGCCAGTTCCGTCGTTCGGCGATGAGGATGCGCGCATCCTAATTCTCGGCCTGGCCCCGGGCGCCCACGGCTCCAATCGCACCGGACGCCCTTTCACCGGCGACGGCTCCGGGGACTTTCTCTATCCGGTTCTCTACGATGCCGGTTTCGCTTCGCAGCCAAATTCGCTTTCGCGCGGCGACGGTCTCAAGTTGCGTGACTGCTGGATCAGCTCGGTGGTGCGATGCGCACCTCCGGACAACACGCCCAAGCGTTCCGAGCTGATAAATTGTGCCCCTTATATTGACGCGGAAATCTCGCTATTGACAAATTTGCGTGTCGTAGTTTGCCTGGGGCGGATTGCTTTCGACGCATACCTGGATCACCTGGCGCGTACCGGCCAGTCTGAGCGCAGGCCGCGGTTCAAGTTCTCGCATGGCGCCGAATATGCTCTGCCTGGCAATCGCTTTCTCCTCGCCAGTTTCCATCCCTCGCTGCAAAACACCAACACCGGTAGGCTCACCCGCGGTATGTTTTCCGAGGTGTTTGAGCGGGCCCGGATTCTGACCAATACGCCGCTCAACGCGCGCACCCTTTCCCCGTAAGGCTTATGGCATTCACGGACGGTATCGTCATCGCCCTGGTGTTCATGCTCATTGCCGTCTTTCCGGCATGGCCCTACAGCCGCAACTGGGGCTACTACCCGAGTGCTGCCGTGAGTCTCGTGCTTATGATCCTGCTGATCATCCTGGTGGGCCGTACGGTCTAGCTGTTCCAGCTGTTTCAAGCTAGTGGCCTGTCGCAGAGAAGACGTTAGTAAAGCAAATGAATTGTCATCCCGACCGAAGCGTACCCGGATTTCCCGTCACGCTGCGCCGGACACGTCCACGTATGCGCCTTTCCTTAAAGAAAGGCGCATGAAGCTTGCCAACGCCACGAACCTCAACAGGAAATTCGGGGTAGCGTAGTGGAGGGACCTGCTGTTTCCTTCCCCACCTCCGATCCTCTCAATCAGTAACGCTTTCTCTGAGACACTCCACTAGTAATGAAATCGGTCCTTGTAAGGATGGGATCCTGCTTGGGAGTCTCTGTGGAGGAACGGTTCGTGGAGCGGGAGACGGGGATCGAACCCGCAACCAACGGCTTGGGAAGCCGCTACTCTACCATTGAGCTACTCCCGCCCGCTGCCCAAGCTTATTGTAACCCCAAGCCTGTATGATTTCCGGGGATGCCCCCGCTCCGCCTTCGCACCACGCTTTCCGCAATCTGCGCGCTGGTGGCTGGAGCTGTGCTCCGCCTGTGGTTTGTTCATGCTTTCCCCCAAATCCAGGGAGACACTCTTCTCTACGGGGACATCGCCCGCAATTGGATGCACTATGGCGTTTACGCCCGCTCGACGGTCCATCCCGGCGGTGTGCCGACGATCGCACCGACTCTGGTCCGCCTGCCCGGCTACCCCGCCTTTCTGGTTTTATGCTTTGCCATCTTCGGCGAGCTGAATTACTCGGCCGTTCTCTACCTGCAAGTGGCGATCGATCTGGGAACCTGCCTGTTGATTGCGCAATTCGTTCGCAGACTTTGCGGGCCCAAGGCTGCCACGGCCGCGCTTTGGCTGGCCGCACTTTGTCCCTTCACGGCGAATTACGTGGCTATGCCCCTCACCGAAACGCTTTCCATTTTCTGTGTGGCGCTCAGTCTCTATGCATTTGCCGCCGTGCTCGAAAGGCCGCATTGGGGATCCATGCTGGCCCTGGCCTTCGCCTGGAGTTATGCTGCGCTATTGCGTCCCGATGGAGCCCTGCTCGCCGTCGCTTTCTTTCCTGCTCTCATCTTCTATGGCCGCCGATCTCTTGGCTGGCCGCGCTCGTTGCGGATTGCCTTGATTTGCGCGCTGATCTCAATACTGCCTTTCCTGTCATGGACCTCTCGCAACTGGCGCACTTTCCATGTGTTTCAACCCCTCGCGCCCCGTTCCGCGACCGATCCAGGGGAGCCCACGGCCACGGGATTCCAGCGCTGGACGAAAACCTGGATCGCCGATTTTGCCTCCACCTACGAAATCTACTGGAATGTGCCGGGAGACGAAATTGATGTTCAGGCGCTGCCGCCGCGGGCGCTGGACGATCATGGCCCTGAGACTCTGCAGCTCATTGCGAAATACAACGCGGGTAGTCAGCTCACCCGGCAAATTGATGCCGGCTTTGCCGATCTCGCCGCGGAGCGCATTCGTGCCAAACCATTACGCTATTACCTGGCCCTCCCCCTGCTGCGCCTTCTGGATATGTGGTTTCGTCCCAGGGTGGAAATGCTCAATATCGAATTAGATTGGTGGCAATACCGTCTGCATCACGCCGAGACAGAAATTGCCTATGCCTACGGTGCTCTCAATCTGCTGTACCTGCTGGCGGCGTTCGTCGGCGTGTTCTACTGGCCCAGGTATGCCACTGCCATGGTGTCCTATATTTTGCTTCGCAGCCTGTTGCTGGCAACCATCGAGGCGCCCGAGCCGCGCTATACCCTGGAGTGCTTTCCTATCATCATCGCCTTCGCTGCGGCTGCCATCAATCATGCGCGCAAAGAATACAAACAATAAAAAAGTCCCCCGCGGACCTGTCAGGGAGAGATCGGCTTTGGACTCTTTTCGGGGAAGGGCGCCGGATCACGGGACCACCATTTGGCGACTCGCAAAGCTCCGACAAGTTCTAGGGCTTGTTCAGCACATGTCCCGTACCTTCCGTCAGCGTCACAATATGATCCACGACGGGAGCATCGAACGTCTCTTTGCGCCCGCTCGGCCAGGTGATCTCTATCCGGTCAATCTTTGTCACCGCTCCCAGACCGAAATGCAGCCGCATATCGCTATTGGAGAGATAGCTGGAGCCGCTGCGGACTTCCTGCACCCAGCTTCTCCCGGCGGCGCTTAGAGAAACGCTGGCTCCTATGCCATCCCGATTGGATTGCGTGCCTACGGTGGAAACCCCGAGCCAATGGTTGGCGTTGGCTGCCTGGTTCACCAATAACATTGGCTTCGCACCCGAGTTGTTGATCACCGCGGAAATGCGACCCTCATTCCAAAAGTCGGCGATCGCTAAACCACGGCTCGATTGCGGCTCGGTACAGCCCGGGCCGGAATTCTTGCTCACGTCCGTAAACTTCCCGTTGCCCTGGTTCCAGTAGACCAGGCGCGGTTCCTTGTACGTGGCCCCCAAATGCGCCGAGTCCACTTCCGGGTAAACATGTCCGTTGGCTATCAAAAGATCGGGCCAGCCGTCATTGTCCATATCGAAGAACATGACGCCCCAGCCGAGGTACTGCGTGTTTAGGGACAGGCCGGCGTCAAAAACTTTCCAACTGTAAGTGCCATCTCCGTTGTTCTGATAAAGCGAGGAAGTGTCATCGGAGAAGTTTGTCTTGAATATGTCCGGCAAGCCGTCGCCGTTAAAATCTCCGACCGTTGCCCCCATGCCCGCTTGTTCGCGCCCATCTTCGTCGAAGGCCACCTCGGCGTCCGCTGCGACATCCGTAAAGGTTCCATCCTTGTTGTTGCGGTAAAGGATGCTGGGCGTGCTGTCGCAGGCCACGTAGATATCGGGCCAGCCGTCGCGGTTGTAGTCCAGGGTGGACACACCCAGGCAATAGTGCCCATAGGTTTTTTCGATTCCACTGCTTTTGCTCACATTCTCAAAGCGTCCGTTGCCCAGGTTGTGATAGAGGACGTTGGGTGTCGAGTCCAGGCCGCGCGGCCCGCACATCACGGGCACGCCCTTCCAGATACACATCTGCCCTTCTCCCGGCCGCAGAGCAGTTTTGATATCGAAATGCACATAGTTAGCGACCATCAGGTCGAGCCTGCCGTCACGGTCGTAGTCAACAAAGGCGCAACCCGAACCCCACTCGCCGCCGGTCCCGCCAACCCCCGCCGCGGCGGTCACGTCCTTGAAAGTTCCATTACGTTCGTTGTGATATAGCCGATTTTTGCCGTAGTAGGTGACGTAGAGATCGTCGAATCCGTCGTTATCGTAGTCGCCCACACAAGCGCCCTGACCCCATCCACTCGCTGTGAGCCCGGCTTTCCGGGTTACATCGGTAAATGTGCCATCGTGATTGTTGTGGTAAAGGTGTCCGGTCGGAGCAGAATTACCGTTCGCGGGTGCATCGAGCGCCGCGCCGTTCACCAGGTAAATGTCAGGCCAGCCATCGCGATCGTAATCGATCACCGCTGCCCCGCTTCCCGTGGTCTCGATGATGTACTTTTTGGTATTCAGGTCGCCGTTCACATTGTTCATGTCGAGTCCCGCTTGCGGCGCGACATCCACAAACCAAGCCGGCGGAGGGTGAACGCTATTGGCGGGGTAGGGAACTTGCGTGGCGGCCAGCATCGCGGCCAGCCATTTCAACCAGACAGCCATCTTTGCAAATGCTAGAACCGCTCTCATAAATAGACAAATTTCGGAGAGGCCGCGAATGAGACGCCCCAACGGCTCATTGTCTTACTCGAAGCCCCGGACCCACAGACAAACCCACAGACAGACCCACAGACCCATGCATGAGACCAGTTTAAGCACTCACGAGGCGTATCCTTTTGATTTGGGCTATGCTGAGACTCCGCTATCTTCTTTTCGGGTTGTTGCCCGTTCTGTCCTGCCTGGCGCAAAACGCGCCGTCGATTGCTACCTTGCAACAGCAAGCGGCTCAGCAGCCTCCGCAAAAAGGGGCAAGCCGTGCCCTCGGCATCGCCTGCTACCGCGCCGGCAAGCTTATCGATGCCGAGCATGCATTTGCCGCGGCCATGGCCCAGGACCCCAACGACCTCGAGTCCGTTCAGTTACGCGGTCTCACGTTGTATCGTCTGGGCCGGCCGGCGGCCGCCATTCCTTACCTCGAGCGTGTACGCCAGTGGATGCCCAACGCGAATGCCGATGCAAACCATGTTCTCGGGCTCGCGTATATGAATGCGCGCCGTTATGACGATGCCCGTGGGGCCTTCGCCGCCCAGTACGGAGTCGACGCGAATTCCGCGGCAGCCTACATGGTGGCCGGAACCATGCTCCTCAATGCGGACCTGCCCGAGCTTGCCGCGCAGAGCGCGCAAAAAGCCATGGAGATTTCGCCCAACCTCCCTCTCGGCCACTTCATCCTTGGCGAGGTCTATCTCTACAAGTCCGACGTGGCGCACGCGCTCGAGGAATTTGAAAAGGAGCGCACCATCAATCCGGGCTATCCCGCCGTTTACGACCGCCTCGGCGACGTTTACACCAGGTTGGGTCAGTACCAGCAAGCCCAGCAGGCTCTCACCCGCGCCCTGTCGCTCGACACCAGCAGTACGGGCCCTTTTATTCAGATGGGGAAGGTCTATCTGCGCCTGCATGACGGGGAAACCGCAGCCTTATATCTTCAACATGCTTTGAAAATGGACCCGGGCAATTACACGACGCACACCCTTTTGGGCCAGGCCTACCGCGCGATGGGCAAAGAGGAGGAGGCGAAGCGCGAATTCGCTGCTGCCTCGCAGATCCACGCTTCCAACCAACTCAAGCTTGAACCCATGCAGTAGTGGACCGTGTGCTCATGGGGCGAGCAACTGGTCGAGCAGCATGGTGGCAAAAGGATCCTGCCCGTAGCTTTGGAAACGAAAGGTTGTGAGCAACATGCGGCCCCCGCCCTGATGCAGGTCCGCAAGGTAGGCACGGTTGGAATTGAGCCAGCCGTAAAAGACCCCGGCCAGAACATTGGG
This sequence comes from Acidobacteriaceae bacterium, assembly GCA_049800615.1. Lineage (GTDB taxonomy): Bacteria > Acidobacteriota > Terriglobia > Terriglobales > Acidobacteriaceae > PALSA-350. The sequence goes on from JBARKD010000230.1 coordinate 11,621, forward strand.
AGCGTCCTGCTCGCCCAAGCCGGCGATGACGAAGTCCGGCGTCGTGGAAGCAGCTTCCCAGCCAAGAATGGAGTCCTCCACGACCGGGGCAAGGGGTTTCCATAGCGGGCTGGAAGAGAGAATCCAGTTGAAGTTGCTGACCCAATCGCCGGTCAGGTCCGATCCAGCGCGCGGGACAATGCTCAAGGGAGAGCCCGGCGGCAGCGCCTCCCGGCTGTCCGCCAGCAGCACCACTTTGCCGCCCCGGCTGAGCCTCGCGCGCGTGGCGTCATCGAGCGCAGAGGAAATCCACACGGCGCCACCCTCGGGAGCCTCATCCGTGACGATGGTCCCGCGGGCTGCGAGCGCCGCGCGCAGGGTCTGCAGCTGGTTGAGGGGATCGTGCAGAACGACAGAAGAGGCCTGCGAAGGTTGCGGATATACCGCGTAGCGATAACGATTCTGCGAGATGGTGATACCCGCGCCACTGACCAATTGCACGCGAAGAAACTCGGGCGTGGCCGCGTTCACCTGCGGCGCCTGAAAACGCAGGGTGCCTTCGCCCGCCACGGCGGCTGGCTCCAACGCCGTGGCCAGCGGGAGCACGCCGGACTGCCCATCAGAGGTTTGCCAGGCGATCGTGGCTCCTGCTAAAGGCACAGTCGAGTAATGCGACAGCACGAGCGGGACCTCCACTGTGGAACCGGCCGTGAAGTTGTGTCTGGCAAAGTTGGCCATGACCAGGTCGTCGCGCTGCAGATTGCTCAAATCGCCGGCGAAGATCTTAGGCTCGCGCCACATGGTCATCAGGCCGTTGGCTTCCCAATTCGCATCCGTGAGCTCGGTGATCACATAGCCTTGAATGGGCTCCCGCTGGCGCATCTGCTCGATTTCGTACTTCAGAGCAAGGTACTCGTGATGCTGAGTAGCCACGGCGAGGTCATGGTAATCGGGAAAGATGCGGTCGAAACCGAAGGACCGCAGCCGATCGAAGACCCCGCCAGGGCGGGTGAGGTCTCGGCCGCCAAAATCGCGGGGAAACCACCAAGGCAACTGGTCGCGCGGAGGCAGTGCGGGCAGGCCCCAGTTGCCGAACTCCGAAACCAGGAGCGGCTCCTGGCCGGTAGCGACCCCGTCGCCGTATGGACTGAGGAGCCATTTAGGGCGGCGGGAAAATTCCTGCACCCAACCGGCCCAGTTCTGCGCATGGTCGGGAATAGAGAAGTACTGATGCCAGTCAGCGAAGTCGGACTGCAGGTGAAAACCCCGGCAACACGGGCTGTCATCGTCGATGAGCCGCCCCAGCGGCGCCGTGAACTCCTTGAGATCGCGGAAAGTCCCGAGCAGCCAGGTGCGCTGATTTGCCTGGGTGTTGTCCATGCCCCACTGCTCATTCATGATGCTTTGGATCACGATGGACGGATGGTTCCAGTCGCGCTCCACTTCGCCGTGGAAGGTGTCGATTCCCCGCTGCGCAGCCACCGGCGTCCAATGGTAGGCGTCATTCCAGACGGGGATCTCGTACCAGATGAGCATTCCGGTTTCATCGGCCGCATCGAGATAGCGAGGATCCGGAACCTTGATGTGGCATCGCAGCATGTTCAGGCCCATCGCCTTGGACGTGAGCATTTCCTGGCGGATGAAATCAGCCGAAGGTGGAGTGTAGATGCCGTCGGGATAGAAGTCCTGATCGAGCGCGGCGCGCATATAGAACGGCTTGCCATTAAGGTAGAGGCGGCCGTTGGCGCTGGTGAGCTCGCGAAATCCAAAACGGGCGTGCACGCTTTGACCGGGCTCTGTCACCTCGATGGAATACAGGTTGGGATGGTCAATATCCCAAAGCATGGGGTGGGCGAGGCGAATCTGGCCGCGGGCGATAGGCCCGTCGTTTGCGGCTGGGCTCGAGTTTTTCGCGTCCTGCGGCGAAAGCGCGAACTGGGCGACGCCGCGGCCGTCGGGGTCGGAGATCGTTGCCTGCATGGGCTTCGCATCGCCGCTTCCCGCCAGTTTGCCCTCTATCGTTACGTCACCGTTGTTGTGCGCAGTGACGTGCACCCACGCGATGTAACGCAGGGGCACGGCCTCGAGTGTGACCGGCTGCCATATTCCGCTGGTCTGCACGTACCAGTTCTGCTTGCCGTGAGGAATCTCGTCGTAATTGAGAGTCCGCTCGAGCGATGGAAGAGCCTTGTTTTTGGGAGGATTGGGAACGAGAACCTTTTTAGGCGGCGCTGTGTTGGCAAGAGTGGTCGGAATCGGAGGCGGCATGGGCGGGTCGAATACCTTGACCAGGATTTCGTTGTTCCCGCCAAGCACTTTGCCGGTGAGATCGAAGGTGAAAGGCGTGTAACCCCCCTCGTGATCGCCTGCTTTTTTCCCGTTGATCCAGACCTCGGCGAGATAGTCGACCGCTCCGAAATGGATCAGCTGCCGCGTGGATGGCCGGGGCTGTGACAAGGTGACGGTGACCCGGTACCAGCCCGCTCCTGCGTAGTCGCGAAGGTCGTCATATTGAGAATTCCAGGAGAGCCCGGCACGGGTGGGGCGCCACTTTGCTGCATGGTCAACCGTACCAGCGGTGAATTCCGCCTTTGGATCGGGAGCGAACTGCCACCCCTGATCGATAACCCGGGACTGGGCGTGGATCGCCAGGGGCGCCACCAACACCAGGGAAGTTATTGCCTTAAGAACGGCGCTCATGCAAGAAACAGTGCCCACTTTCGTAACACGGGTCAGGGGTTGTCCTCCGGCAAGCATATAGCAACAGCAGCTCACTCACCGCCGTGCAAGACGGGGATCGAACGGAAACGGTACCGGTTTTCCAATGGGGAAACTGGAGAACTTCGCATGGCTTACCGTCTGCCACCGTGACGGCGGCGATTGCGTGAGCGTCCTCGAGAATGGGCACCGCAAGGCTTGCAGCTCCATTGAGCGCGCGCGTCACCAGGTGAATTTCACTGTCTTCTCTACGTAACCCTCGCCCGGGCCGAAATCCACCGTGGCCGCACGCAAGGAGGAACTGTTTCCCGCGGCGAGCACCACACCATCGGGGTGAACGTTGGCATGCGGGTCATTGATCCGCAGCATCATGCGCTGTTGACTCAACGCAGGAGCCGACAAACGCAATGTCAGGGACCCGGCGGAATACTGCTGGTCGAGCACCTTGAGCTGCTGCGTCCTCGAGCCAGGCTGCGGAAGGCTGTGGGAGAAGTCCGCCTCAACCGCAGGCAGCGGGATGCGTAGGACATTGCCCATCATCTTTGCGCCCTCCGCCAGCGAGGCGAGCGCAACCGGTTTGTTGGAGCCGGAGGCCTCCCGCACCGTCAGGGTTGTTCCCTCGCGTTTCATTTCGAGATCAAGGCTGCCCCCGCCAAACGGGATATGGTGCAGCTTTGCTTCGTCCCACGAAGCGGGCAAACTCGGCGTGACGGTGAGCTTGTTAGCGGCCACGTCCCACTCAAGTCCGAACAAGCCGCGAATGACGGGAGAGATGACCATGGCGGACGACCAAAGCTGGTGGGACGTGCTGCGCCCGAGCGGAGCGAAAAATTCGCCGGAGAGCAATTCTGTCACGGCTCCCGGATCCTGCGCCCAGGTGAGATCGGCATTCTGCATAAGGTGCGCGTAGCCGGACAAACCGCGGCCGTTGCGGTATTCCGAAAGAGAGACCCACCCTGTGTAGAGTGGCCAGACCGTACCCTGGTGATAGCTGATGGGGTCAAAGAAAGCCACGGTTGGGCTCAGGTCGCGTGTGCCCCAATCCGTCGAGAATTCAGAGGCCGCCCATCGGTCCAGCATGGGTTGCGCATGCTGAAGTTTGTAGGTGCCATCCCACGCGGCCACCGCGGGAAAGATGGTAGGGCTGGGATCCGTCGTGCCGTTGGCATTGCGGCTGAAGGCATAAAAGCCGCCACCGGGGAGCAGATACTCTTTCTCGATAGCGGCGCCAATCTTGCCGGCCCTGGCTTCGGCCTGGCGGGCGATCTCGTCGTGGCCTGTGGCTCGTGCTAATCCGGCCATGGCGGTGCTAGCCTGCTGGTCGAGCGCGGCCAGGTAGATTTCCTGGTGGGGCATGCCCGGCGGCCAGGACTCCACCCATCCCGACCCTTCCGTGTTCTCGTAGATGCCATCGCCGTCGGAATCATGGGAGGTCTCGAAAGTCCAGGCTTTCTCGAGAGCTTGCCAGTTGGCTGCGATGAATTGCCTGTCTCCGCTGATGCTTAGGTAGTCCTCGCTGGCCATGAGCAACAGGGGGTTGGCATCCGCGGAGGCAAACGCATAAGGCAGGCTTTTCCAGTCAACCAGGTGCGCGGTCTGCGCCCATTCGTGGATGATCTTGCCTTCGGGGCTCTGCCGCTTGATGAGGAATTCCAGTTCCTTGCGCGTAAGCGGGTAATCGCCGTAACTGTTTACGGCGTAGAGCGTCCACAAGGCATCACGGCCGAAGTACCAGCCAAAGCCGGGCCGGGCTGAATCGCCGGAGGCGTAGAAGCCGGCCACCAGGGCGGTCTCGTCGTGCGCAGGAGTGGTCTCGACGCGAAGCTGGTCGATGGCGATTTCGGCCCAGGTGAAGGCCTCATTAAGCGTTCTGTCAGGAGTTTCGATGCTCAGGTGTTCGGCGGAGAATTTTGCGAAGTGATTTTGGTTGTTATCAAAGAGCTCGCGGAAGTTTGCATCGAGGGCCTGCAATCTTTGCGACAATGCGCTCGAGGTAGCGTCCGCCGCGCGTTCGGCCACCGTCATCAGCAGGGGGTAGAGCTTGCCCTGGTCCGTAGCCGGATCGAAATGTAGCACAAACTGTAGCGGATAATTTTTGGGGCGCTCCTGGTAAGGCGGCAGGATTCCGTAACGCGCGGTCGGCATCGCCACCGCCGCGGCGTGCTCGGGAGAATTCAGGTGAAGGATGTAAAAGCCCGAATCGCCCGTTTCCACCCATTCGGGAGAGGGCCGGTCGTCGGAGAGAGCCGGCCACATGCGCAGCATCTCCGGCGTAAAGCTGAAGGTAAGCGTCATGGGACGGACGGCTTCGATCTGGTAGAAGACGAGGGCTCCCGCTCCATCGGGAGCATGCTGCGGCGCAAAGAGCGTTTCCCGGATGGTGAAGTTGGCGTGGGAGAACGTGATCGTCGTGTGGCCGGGCTGCACGTCAATGGTGGAAGCCTGCTCGTTCACGTCAATGGGCACGGCGTAGTCCTTCATCTCCGCCGTGATACGCAGGTCGCCCAGAATTTTCCAGGGAAAGATCCAGGCTTCGAACGCGCCATCCTGCTGGCCCAGCAGAGCGCCGCGGGGTCCGATCACGCTGAAGGGCTTGACGGGCATGATGCTGGAGCTGATGAGAGGCTGGCCTGGCTGTTTGGCGGGGAAATAAGAAAGCGGGCTCAAGGCAGGAGGGGAGTTTCCGGCTTGCCCGGCGGCCAGTGTCGACGCGGCCAGCGCCACGACAAAGACAACAGCGCAGGACTTCATAGGCCTCCCACCCCAGCAGCGAAGCTGCCGGGGACCCCGGCTCTCTGTCACATAAGGAGAAAAGAAAGAGGCAGGCGGTTGCCGCGCCTGCCCTGGAAGCATAGCAAATCAGAACTGAAAGCGGGCTGAGAACTGGAGCCGTCGCATAGAGCTTCCGTCCTGAGACGCCACGATATCGGTGATCAGTCCGGAACTGGTTCCGCAATCGACGCAGCCGCTCGGGTTATTGAGATTCGGATGATTGAAGGCGTTGAAAGCCTGGAACATCAGCTGGAAGTTCAGGGTCTCGGTGAGAAAGAACTTCTTGGCCAGGGCGAGATCGGTGCTGGCGATACCCGGTCCAAAGAGCGCGTCGCGCTGTATGTTGCCAAAGGTACCCGGATAAGGACGGCTGTACGGTCCCTGTACCTGGCCGGCGTAGGCCAGGGTGGGAACGGGATTAAAGTAACGGACACTGTGCGCGGCCGGGTCGAGCGATCCCTTGCTCAGGCTGGCCTGCGGACCGGTGCCCACGGCATTGGGACGGCACATGCTACCACCCTGGCCATCGATATCCTGATCCTCGTTGCACAGGCTGTAGGAAGGAGTGAATGGCAGTCCGCTCTGCAGCGTCACCGTACCGTTCAGGGCAAAGCCGCCGATCATCTGGTTGGCCCAACCGGGGACATTGCCGCCAACAAGCTTGCCTTTGCCCAGCGGCAGGTCCCAGTTGCCGGCGAGCACAAAGGCATTGCGGCGATTGTAGTAGCTGTTGCCGTAATCGGCCTTGGGATCCATGAAGTAGTAGTCGGACTCATGCGCCCGGGCATGCGACCAGGTGTAATGCGCCAGCAGTTGGAAGCCTTGCGCGTAGCGCTTTTCAAAAAGTACCTGCAATGCCTGGTAGCTGGTCGTTGCCTGGTTGGCGTTATAGCGCAGTGATTGTGTCCATCCAAACGGATGCCCAAAGTTGACCCCCAAGGAGGACTGGGCGGTCCCGTCGTAATAGGGATAGCGCTCGTTCAGTGTGTAGGGCTGCCCGGTGGCCGGGTTGATGGGCTCATTGCAGCCCACCGTGGCGCCGGCGCCGAGGCAATCGAAGCCGGCGATCGTCTGTTGGTTGGGATTCGCCTGGTTGGACGAATCAAACATGTTGTGCACACCGTGGCTGCCGATGTAGCCAACCTGCAGAGTCGCGGTGTTATTGAGCTGCTGCTGAACCATCATGTTCCAGGCGTCGAGCGTAGGCACCCGCATGGTGAGAGGCCGTGTGGGCTGTTGAATCCCATTAGGAAGCGCATAGTTGCCGCTGGCCGGGATTGCCGGAAAATCGTAGGCCGATGGGCCCTGGTCCAGCCGGAACGAGTAATAGTTCTGGCTGGCCGCCACGAGGTTTTGCGTAACCGCCGTTGGATAGGAGAAGGTGAGCACCTCGCCAAAGGTGTCACCCGACCAACCCATGCCGTACGTCCGTCCATATCCGGCGCGGACCACGGTGTTGGGATGCCATTGGTACGCGATCCCTATGCGGGGAGCGAAGTGCGAGTACTCCATGGAAACATTCAGGTTGTTTCCATACGGGCCGTAGCCCGCAATGCGGACATTGCCTGTATCCAGGTCGAGCAATCCGCCCTGCCCTTTGCCGGCAACGGATTCAGGGAAATAAAGCTCCCAACGCAGCCCGTAATTGAGGGTGAACTTGGGTGTGACGCGCCACTGATCCTGTCCGTAAAAGAACATCCGCTTCTGGCGCTCGGCGGCGGACGTGTTCTGGATCACCGTGCGGTAGAACTGGTAGGTATCTCCCAACAAAAAGGTAGCGAAACCGAGACCCTGGCTTCCCGAGGAGGCCGTGACGGAGCCCGGGAACTGGAATTGTCCGGAGAGCAGGTTGTTGTTGTTTACCCCGACCAGGTGGTTCAGGGCATAGCGTATATCGCCGCCAAAACGGATGTTGTGATTGCCGATGATGTGCGACCAGTTGTTGACCGCCTGGAACTGGCTCTCTGTCTGCAGGTAGGTCTCGGCCGTCGTGCCGTAGTCGATCACGTTGCTGCCATTGGTGCCATTGGAAGGAACGGAAATCTGGAATTGGGGGAGACCACCGGTCAGGGACAAGTCGCCCTGATTGACACCGGGAATGCCCAACTGAGTACCGAGGGGCTGGTTGTAGTCCGGTCCTTCTTCATTCAAATGGAGGCGGAACCACCCGAAGCGGAAGTCCGTCAGCCATTTGGCGGAGAGGGCGTAATCGCCACCCGCGGCCACGCTCTGATAGAGGCCGGTATCGGTGCCGGCAAAACCACCCAAACCAAAGCCTGGGCCTCCGGCCGCTCCAAAGGCCGGCTCTCCATTGAGGTTCGAATTAAAACGCGTATACCGGCCGAATATGTGGAAGTTCTGCGTGAGCTGATTGTCTACCCGCACATCGAACTGGTCGGTGTTAAACCCACCCGAGCCCGAGCCGGCGAAATTGTTATAGATGCTGCCATTGCCGAAGTTAGGCAGGGGCATCGCCTTCATCAGATTCACGGCGGGAGCGGAGAGCCGGGTGGCGGGAAGCACATTGCCGGCAAACGGAGTGCGGTTCGCGGCGCTGGCCGGGTTGCTCTCCGGATCAAAAATCTGATAGGTAGAACCGCCCCCCAGAGCCGGATTCAGGTATTCGCTCAGATCGCAGTTCCCGCCCGAAGTGCAGGTGTTATGGGCCAGGGCGGTGGGAACCGTGCTCAGGATGGTGGTGCCGGTCTTTTCCCGCAAGCCCTGATAGTCACCGAAGAAGAACAGCTTGTCCTTCTTGATGGGGCCGCCGATGGAACCGCCAAATTGATTATGAACAAAGGAGGGGATGGAGCCGGGAGTCAGCTGGGTGAACGGATCGCGCGCCTGCTGCGCGTCGGAACGGCGATATTCGAAGGCCGAGCCGTGAAAGGCGTTGCTCCCCGATTTGGTTTGGGCGGTCACCAATCCTGCAACGGCATTTCCGGATTCCGCGTCATAGTTCTGCGACGTGACCTTCATTTCCGAAACGGCATCGAGGTTTGGGTTGATCACGGCGACGCCCTGGATGGGATCCTGATTGTCCGTGCCGTCCAGTTGGTACCCGGTGGCGAAAGGCAGTTGGCCATTCACCTCGATCTGTTGGCTCTGCTGGGGATTGGTCGCCTGTCCAACATTCCATCCAATATAGGTGGTGCCAGGCGTTAATAGCTCGAACGCGGTGAAGTTGCGTCCGAGATTGGGCAGGTCGGATACCGCCCGGGCGTTGAGGATGGTGCTGACGTCGGCTCGATCCGTCTGCAGCAGCGGATTTCCCGCATTGACCGTGACCGTGTTGGTGGTGCCGGCGACTGCGAGCTGCAAATCCACCTTGGGAGCCGTATCGGCAAAAACGGATACATTATCGGCGGTGGTCTTAGCGAAACCACCGGCTTCAACGTCTACCCGATAGGTGTCAGGGATGAGGTGCTGCACCCGGTAGCCGCCGCTGGCGTCGCTCTGCGCCGTCACCGAGGTGTTCTTCGAAATGTCCGTGACCGTGATCGTCGCGTTGGGCACCACCGCGCCGGTATTATCAGTGATGGTCCCAAAGATGGATCCGTAGACTGCTTGGGCCAAAGCGGACGGAGCCCCGGCCAAAAGCCCGGCGAATAACGCCAAATATAATGTTCTGATTGTCTTGCAGGAAGATTTGCGGTACATGAAACCCTCTCCAGGAAAGTCGAACGTGGGTGTTGGCTGGCAACGTATCGCCGCCAATCTGCCATGCGGAGCCGCGCAGGCCCAAAAGGTCTGCGTAGCTCGCGTTTGCAAAATCGCATCCAACCGACAGGCGTGTGTGGGTTGGGGAAGGTCTGCCGATGCTCGACGAAGATGAACTTTTCGTCTTGGTAAGCCGTACTTCCCAGAGCCTCTTCTCCCAACGGTGGGGTTGCCAACGTTGTTTACGGTGAATTGACGGTGAAAAGCAGTCACACCACTTCTGCCTTATCTCTCCCGGCAGCCGATACAAAGCCGATTCCTTCGTCAAGTGACCCCCGGTTGATGTTGATCGAGCGCGTGATTGCCAGCACCCAGTTCCGCAGTTCTCTGCGTCTGCGTGAATTTCTGCTCTATATCGCAGATTGCGCTTTGAAAGAGGCCCCCGAAGCCGCCACCGAACAACAAATCGGTGTGCATGTTTTTCAAAGGCCGCCAGGCTATAACAGCAGCGAAGACAGCATCGTGCGCACGCACGCCCGTCTGCTTCGGCAGAAGCTGGCTGAGTATTTCTCGAGTGAGGGAGCCGCCGAGCCGCTGATTGTCGAGGTCCCTAAAGGCCATTACCTTCCCATCTTCCGGCATCGTGAATCAGAGCCTCCACCCACGCCATTCGCATTGCCTCCAGAAGTTAAGCCGGCTCCCGTCGAGGCTTTGCCCGCGCCGGCGCAGCGAAGGAATTACTGGAAATCGACACCGCTGGGTGTAGCCCTCGGCATCGTCCTCGCCC
>JBARKD010000231.1:0-23158 GCA_049800615.1 Acidobacteriaceae bacterium
CCACCAACCTCCGCGGGAAATCCGGGTAAGCCAGGGGCGCCCGGTATAATTTGTCTTTTCAGGTGAGGCACCTACAGTGAGGCGATTGGTCGGGTTGGCATTCCTGGCGACGAGTCTGTCGCTCGTAGCACAAGAGCAGAACGGCGGATGGCAACCGGATCTAACCCGCCTGCAGACCTACACTTCGCACCGTGCCTCCAGTTCCGACCCCACCGGCGCAAATGCGGACGCCCGCAGGATTGAGCCGGGCGCATCCCTGACCGTGCTGGATACGGAGGGCCCGGGCAAGGTCTCCCATATCTGGTTTACCATCGCCAGCGACGAGCCCTACCATCTCAAGCGCATTGTGCTGCGCATCTACTGGGACGGCGAGGCCACACCCAGCGTCGAAGCTCCCATTGGCGACTTCTTCGGCCTGGGACTGGGAGACTACTATTCCTGGCAGTCCGAATTGCTGTCGGTGGGCAGCGAAAACAGCCTTAACTGCTTCTTCCCTATGCCTTTCCAGCGCCACGCCCGGATCACCATCACCAACGAAGGCAAGCAGCCGGTCGGCAGCTTTTACTACAACATCGACTACCAGACAGATTCCCACCCGCTGCCCGCCGGAACCCTCTATTTTCACGCGCAGTATCGCCAGGCCCAGCCGAATCACGGCTGGACCAATAGCTGGTTCGGCAATGGCGACCCATTGGTTGACGACAAGCGCAACCTGAACGGACAGGATAACTACGTTTGGATGGACGCCAAGGGAAGCGGGCAATTTGCCGGGGTCACCATGTCGGTTCTGCAAAATCAGGATGGTTGGTGGGGCGAAGGCGACGACATGTTTTTCGTTGATGATGACCTGCTCCCGGCCATCAACGGCACCGGTTCAGAGGATTATTTCCTCGGGGCCTGGGATTTTGGCGGCAAACCTTTCTCTTATCAGCTTTACGGGGCCCCCGTCGTCGGGCCGGAATTGGCCGGCAGCCGATCAAGCGTCTATCGCTTTCATTTGGACGCGCCCATCACGTTCAGAAAATCATTCAAGGCAACGATCGAACACGGAAACGCCAATCATCGTTCCGACAACTACTACTCCGTCGCATATTGGTATCAGAATGAGCCCCATGCGCCCTTCCCGCCCCTGCCCCCCGTAGATCAGAGGTTGCCGGTAGTGCAGCAGACGGGCGGCCCGGGCAATGCCAGTGCTGTCAGCCGTCCCGGAACCTCATCCACGCCGGCCCCTGCCCCCCCAAGATAGACGAGACGATAGACGAGACCTGTTTATCCACCTAACGGCAGCTTTTCCGTCCGGTTCTTTGCTGGTTTGCGCCTGAGAACCTCAGCCGCTTTTGGGGGTCCGGTCGACTCGCGGACAATCAGGCGAGTCGGGATTTTGTAGATACGCTGAGGCTCCAGACCCTCCTCCCGGTGGGCGCGCAGAGCTGTAACGGCGCCTCGCGCCAGGTCAAAACATGACATCTGGATTGTGGTGAGCGGCGGAATGGTCACCTGCGCAATGTGGATATCGTCGAAGCCAATCACCGATAAATCGTCGGGAACCTTGAGGCCCGCCCGGTAAAGCTTGTGCAGCACGCCGATCGCCGTCATGTCGTTGGAACACATCACGGCCGTGGGCATGGGACTTCGCTTCAGAAGCTGCTCCATAGCCCCGGTGCCCCCCTCCATCGTATGGTCTCCTTCCAGCAGCCATGCGGGGTTGGTTTTGAGGCCGCACTCTTCGACCGATTTCGTAAAAGCCGTTAGCCGCGACTGGGCCGAATGAAGGCGCCTGGGCCCGCTGATAAACCCAATGTCCCGATGTCCGAGGCTGGCCAGATGCTCCACAGCTTGCTGGATACCATGGCGATAGTCCACCCGCAGCAGGCTGATCCCGGGTCTTTCCGGACCCACATCCACAAATACCAGGGGCACGTTGCGCTCGGCCAGTTGCTCCAGCAACGGCTTTTCCACGCCAAAGGTCATAACCGCGACTCCCTCCGCCCTGCGCTCCAGCATGCGCCGGATGCACAAGGACATGCGCCGCGGATCGTAGTTGGTGGAACCGATGAGAATTTCGTAACCGTGTTCGACCGCGATGTCCTCGAAACCCTGGATCAGCTCGGGGAAGAATGGATTCGTGATTTCGGAAACGATCAGCCCCAGCAGACGGCTCCGCCCGGAAACCAGGGCGCGCGCCTGGGTATTGGGGAAGTAATCCAGTTGCTTGATGGCTTCCCAGACTCGTTTGGCCATTCTGGGATTGACCGTCGACACACGGTTGATGGTCCGTGACACGGTGGCGATCGACACGTCCGCCAGCTGCGCCACAGTTCGAATATCCAATTTGCCCGACGCTTTCGCTTGCGGCGGCCTGCCCCTTTTTCCCGCTTGCTTCCCTGCTTGCTTCAAATTGATCTCGCCTATCCGAAATACACTACAGCATACCCGGCTTCATCCCGGCGGCCACGGATATCGGACGGCGGCAAAGGTATCATGGTCCCCTGGGGGCTAAGCATGGCAGGCAAACCTGACTTCCAGCGTTTCAAACTGCACGAGATCGCTGCGAGATTTCCGGATAGTTCGGAAACGCTCTTATTGGATACCTACCTGACCAATGAAGAAGCGGCCAGTGCACGCGTATTTCGCGTTTACCGGGAAACACCCGCGCATTATCACGTCGGCTCTGATGAGTATCTCTATGTTCTGTCTGGAAGGGGCACATTCTGGATGGATAGCCCGGAAAACGGCGCCGAGTTTGCGCCCGGCGACCTGCTTTTCTTCAAGCGCCGCATCGTTCATGCACTGCCCGGGATCCTTGAGGGGCCGGTGGTCTTTTTCGCTGTCGATGCGCCGAAACGCGACCCCAGGGACATTATCTTCGTGAATCCCGCGGATGGAACGCCGGATACCTTCGTACGCAACCTTGCCCAGCAGTACTGAGACGGCCTCCCCAGATGGGGATTCCTGCCCACAAAACTCAACGCTCAAGAGCTTTCGGCACTGTCGGCTGGAAACAAAGCGGCTATCTGACCAACAGAATTGTCATCTCGACCGAAGCCTAGCCGAATTTTCCTGCAAAGCAGGAAATCCGGCGAAGCGAAGCGGAGAGATCTGCAGTTCGCTCGACTGGCAGCAGAGGCCCGAATCCAATAGACCGTTTACGCACACACTTCAGACCATCCAAAATCGAGCCCAAACCCGAGCGCCGTCTGCTTAGAGTTTGGTCGTGTTCCAGATGTTCCTGCAGTACTCGCTGACCGCCCGGTCGGAAGAAAACCTGCCCATACGTGCGGCGTTGTAGATGGACATTTTCGCCCACTTGTCCTGGTCGAGGAAGGTCGCCCCGACCCGATCCTGACAGTCGACATAAGACTGATAATCGGCCAGCAGCAGGTAAGGATCGCTGTTGAGCAACCCGTCGACCAGGGGGTGAAAGAGGTCATGGTCGCCGCGCGAGAATTGACCATTCGCCAGGCTGTCGATCACATCCCGCAAAATGGGATTGGACTCATAGATATCCCGGGGATGGTAGCCGGCGCGCTTGGTAGCCTCCACCTCTTGCGCGGTAAGCCCAAACAAAAAGAAGTTTTCATGCCCCACGGCATCCCTGATTTCAATGTTGGCGCCATCCAGAGTTCCGATCGTCAGCGCACCGTTCATGGCGAACTTCATGTTGCCGGTGCCCGAAGCCTCTTTGCCTGCGGTTGATATCTGCTCGCTCAGGTCCGCGGCAGGATAGACCTTTTGCCCGAAGCTGACGTTATAGTCGGGCAAAAACACCACCTTCAACCGTTGCCTCACATCCGGATCGTGATTGATCACTTCACCCACTGAGTTGATGAGCTTGATGATCAGCTTGGCCATCGCGTACCCCGCGGCAGCCTTGCCGCCGAAGAGAAACGTACGCGGCGTGATTTCAAGCTTGGGGTTCCTCTTAATGCGCTGATAGAGGGCAATGATGTAAAGCACGTTCAGATGTTGGCGCTTGTACTCGTGGATGCGCTTGACCTGGGTGTCGAACATGGAATCCGGATCGATGGAGTAGCCGGTATCCTGCAGGATGTACTGCGCCAGTTTGACCTTCACGTCACGCTGCACCTTGCGCCATTCCGTGCGAAAGGCGGAATCTTCCGCGTAACCTTCTAACTGCTTTAAGTGTTCCAGGTTGTTGATCCAGCTGTCCCCGATCTTGCTCGTCATTAGGCCCGATTGCTCAGGATTGCTGACCGCGATCCAGCGCCGGGGCGTAACCCCATTGGTTACGTTGATGAATTTTGTCGGCCACAAGTCGTGGAAGTCACGCAGCAGTTCGTTCTTGAGCAGTTGCGTGTGCAGTTCGGCGACACCGTTGATGTGCTTGCTTCCCACGCATGCCAGGTAAGCCATCCGTACGAACTTACTGCCCGTCTCTTCGATGATCGACATGCGAGTCACCCGCGCGTCATCACCCGGGAATCGCTCCCGCACCGCATTCAGAAAATGGCTGTTGATCTCATAGATGATCTCGATGTGGCGCGGCAACAGGGCGGCGAAAAGCGGCAGCGACCAGCGCTCCAGAGCTTCCGGGAGAAGGGTGTGGTTGGTGTAGTTAAAGGTTTGTGAAGTGATTGCCCAGGCCTTATCCCATGCCAGTTGGTGCTCATCCATGAGCAAACGCATAAGTTCCGCGACGCCGACTGAGGGATGGGTGTCGTTGAGTTGGATCGCCCATTTTTCGTTAAATGTCTCAATCGCACGGCCCGCCGCCAGGTGAACGCGAATCATGTCCTGCAGGGCGCAGGAGACGAAGAAGTATTGCTGTTCCAGGCGCAGTTGCTTACCCTGGTCTCCGTCGTCGTTGGGATACAGCACTTTGGAAATATTTTCGGCAAAATTCTTGGCCGCCACGGCGCCTTCATAGTCGCCGCTGTTGAACTTGTCGAAATAGAAAGACTCACCCGCTTCCGACTTCCACAGTCTCAAGTCATTGGCTACGCCCGAGCCATATCCAAGAATCGGCGTGTCGTAGGGAATACCCTTGACCGTGGATGCCGGAACCCAGCGCGTCCGCTGATTCCCCTGCGAATCCTTCCAGGACTCCGTATGTCCCCCAAAGAACACATCGACGGCTTCCTCCGGCCGGCGAATCTCCCAGGGATTTGCGTAGCGCAGCCAATGGTCGGTCAGCTCCACTTGCCAGCCGTCATGGATCTCCTGGTGAAACATCCCGAATTCGTAACGAATACCGTAACCAATCGCCGGGATGCCGAGAGTCGCCAGGGAATCGAGATAGCAGGCGGCAAGGCGCCCCAGCCCGCCGTTTCCCAGGCCTGGCTCGCTCTCCTCGGCAATGATTCTGTCCAAATCAATACCCAGTCCCCTTGTGGCTTCACGGATGGGCGCCTCAATGTTGAGGTTGAGCAGATTATTGGCCAGGTGAGGTCCCATCAGAAATTCAGCGGAGAGGTAAGAGACGACGCGGACGCTATGCTCGGAATAATTCTTCCTGGTCGCAAGCCAACGCGCGAGGATACGATCCCGCACGGTGTAGGCTACCGCCATGAAGTAGTCCATCTCGGTCGCAAACTCCGGATCCTTGCCCACAACGTATCGCAGGTTTTCCAGGATCGCGCGCTTTAACGTTTCGACTTTGATGCCAGTGCGGTCATCGTCGACGAGTTCAATCTCACTCTGAAGGGGCTCTTGCTGAGTCGAAGGAGTCATGAGCGACCAACTTTCCGCAATCACGCTGCGAGGGTACGTCTTTCGAGACGAATCGTAGAAGCTGGCCCAGGGAAATACAAGCTCAGCCGCGGGAGTTGGGCCAGAATATGCGGAATTTTAATAAGTCGCCATTCCACCATATTTTCTGGATCTTCACCATGCGTTAACAATAACCGCAGCATCCTGAAGGGGTGGCTAGGCTTGACTACAACCGCGTTGTGCGGCTCGTGTTGGCCGTGCTCAGCGTCGGCGTGCTGGGTGTGATCGCCTTGCTCCTGGTGCAGCGGTCACAAACCCAACATCTTACGGTGGCCGCAGGAGCGTCGAGCGGGGAAAGCTACATCCTCAGCCACGCGCTGAAGACGGTTGTCGAGCGGCGTTACCCCAGGATTCAAATCACGCTGCTCGAGACTGGCGGCACGGTCGAAAACCTGAAGATGCTGGAGGACGGGCGGGCACAGCTGGCCACGGCCCAGGCCGATGTGCTGCCCGGGCCGAAAGCCCGGTCCGTTGCCGTCTTGTACGACGACACATTTCAGCTTTTAGTGGCAAGAGATTCGACACTCAAGAATTTCGCGGATTTGCGAAGCAAGCGCATTGCCTTGGCGCAGAACGGTGGTCAATTTCAATCCTTTCTCCGCGTGGCGGAACACTTTAATTTGCACCGGGAAAACTTTGCCTTTGTGGGCTCCGACGACGCGTCCGCTCTGGATGCATTCCTGAAAGGATCTGCGGATGCTATATTCCGGGTTCGCGCTATCGGGGATCCAACCATCGAACAGCTGGTGCAATCCGGCAAGGTGCGTTTTCTCCCCATTGAACACGCCGCGGCGATGAGGATCCGTTATCCCGCATTTCAATCCGCCCTGATCCCGGAAGGCGCCTATGAGGGTGATCCGCCCGTCCCGCCGCAGGACTCGCCCACGGTCGCGGTACAACGAACGCTGCTGGCTCGAGATGGCGCAAATGCCGCTGCCATAAGCGCGGTCACCGAAGTCCTCATGGAGCGCCGGCAGGAGATCATGCGGGAAATTCCTGCCGGCATGACAGAAGTAGGCCTCCTGGTCCTGCAAGCGCGCAGGCCTCAACCGCAAACGGGACTGGGACCCGCCGTGCACCCGGGGGCGCTTGCCTTTTACGACAAAGACCGGCCGTCCTTTCTCCTGGCGCACGCGGACTACGTGGGCCTGATCATGACTGTGGGCCTGATGGCTGGCTCATGGATCTTTGAACTCAAGCGGTGGATGCAGCGGCAGCAGAAGAATCAGGCGGACGTTTACAGCAATCGTGTAGTGGCATTAATCGGCGGCGTACAGGACATTACCTCACTGGCGCGATTGGAAGAGATCTGGCGCGAGCTACTGGCGATTCTTACCCAGGCAGTCCAGGACCTGGATAGCGACAAACTCTCTGAGGAGTCTTTCAATTCGTTTCGGGCCATCCTGCAGATCGGAATGGAAGTTACAAAAGAGCGCCGCGCTCTTCTGGCGACCCAGACGGGTAGTTTGACTGCCATCCCCTGGAAAGGCGAGGAAGAATTCAGGAGCCCGTCCCTGCCGTCGCGGCCCCAGCCGGTGCTCGACAGCTAAGCCGGCAATCCATCGGGAATAGCGGGAAGAGCGGGAAGAGTCGCGCAAAACGAGATGTCGGTCGCCATCACCGGCTCAACAGCTCGGGCGAGGCCGGCAGTGGTCGCTACTGTCCTTAGGTGGACACTCCCGGGTCCCCACCCCGCCTGAAGTGGTCCCAACCGGTCATCCAGCACACAACTCTTGAACAACGCGTAAAAAGTTGTTGCTTTGTACGGTGTTTTTCATACATCCTTATCTATCTTTACAAAGTTAGATAAGGGGACACTGTTGTGGCTGTCCCTTCCCCCGATTTCGTACCATTTTTTGCGAGGTTAGAGATGCGTTCTTCCCGACAGACGAGAGCTTCATTCGCTGGATCCTCCTTTGCGGCCCTGACCGGCCGTTCGCTTCTCTTTTGCCTGATCGCGCTGTGCGGCACTCTGGCCATGCGCGCCGATGTTACCGGATCGCTCCGAGGATATGTCCGGGATAAATCGGGGGCTGTGGTTCCCGGTGCGACCGTGACTGCCCTGCAAACGAATACCGGCTATAACCGGACGGCCACCACCGATGCCTCGGGCCTGTACAGTTTGCTGGCTTTACCGCCTGGAACTTATAAGCTGACCGCTTCAGATTCCGGCTTCCAGAACGCACTGATCGCCAACATCGTGCTCAACGTGAACGACGTGTTGAGCTTCGATTTCACGCTCCAGGTCGGCAACGTAAGCCAAACGGTCTCGGTTGACGCGACTGCGGTCCAGGTCGAGACGTCAAGCACATCGCAGGGCACCACCATTACGTCGCAACAGATTCTCGCCATGCCCCTCAACGGCCGTTCCTATCTCGATCTGCTCGCTTTGCAGCCGGGGGTTGCGCCCCAGAATAGCAACAGCAGTTACAACGATCGCTCCCCAGCGTCTGGCCTTTACGGCTCCTCGGGGAACGTTTCCACCGATGGCATGCCTGAGGGCGGCAATGCCTTCCTGGTGAACGGCGCCGAGGTGAACGAAACCAAAAACATGGGCGCTGGTCTGATTCCGGATGCCGATTCGGTCGCCGAGTTTCGCCTGATCACAAACAGCTTCAGCGCTGAATACGGTAAGTTCACCGGTTCGGTCATGAACACAGTAACCAAGTCGGGAACCAACAGCATTCACGGAACTTTGTTTGAGTTTTACCGCAATCAGAAGCTGGGCGCGATCAACTACTTCGACAGCACCAAAGCGGAGTTGAAGCGCCATCAGTACGGCGGCGTATTTGGCGCCCCGATCTGGAAGGATCGTTTGTTTTCTTTTACCGACTTTCAGCAGACTCGGCAGGTAGCCGGGTACAGCACCGGTGTGGTGCAGGTTCCTAGCAACGACGAGCGCAATGGCATCTTCTCGGACGCCATCCTCGATACGCCAGTGCAGGGTGACAGCTGGGCGGCTACCCTGCAAGCGCGGGGAGGCGGGGTCGTCCATGGCGCGGGCGGTGTGTGCCAGCCTCCAACCTGCACGCCCACCCTCTACAACCAGCTCGGCACGCCCGTGATGACTACCGACCAGAACGGCAACACCGTGCCGGGACACAATATCTCCGGGTATATCGATCCGGTGTCGAAGCTATATCTGCCGCTGATCCCCCAGTCCAACCAGCCAGGCGGCTTCAACTACGACGATTCCAGCCACAAGGGGTCGATTATCGACACCAACATGGCCGAGCGCATCGATTTCGTCACTCACAAGACCGGAGACTGGGCGGTCTACTACCACTACGACGACGCCACCGCCGTGAACCCGGTCTACAACCAACAATATTTCGGCCAGGAGAATTTACCCGGCTTCCCGGTAACTGTGCCCTCGCGCAACCAACTATTAACCGCCAGCAACACCAAGACCGTCGGCGCGACGACGGTCAACGTGGCACGTATTTCGTTCTTCCGTACTGCCGTTCACACGGCCAATCCGTCGGCCAGCTCGGCGATTACCTCCTACTCGCAGTACGGCTTTAATACCAACCCGGCAACCGGCGGGCTGATCAACACTGGGCCGGCCGACTATATTTCGTCGGTGCCGTCGCTCTTCTTCAACAGCTTCACCCTCGGCAACAACTGGCTGAATCTCTATCAACCCGATACCACCTATACCGTAGGGGACGTTGTCAGCAAGACAGTCCAAAATCACTCGATCAGCTTCGGCGGCGATTTCCGCTATTACCAGCTCAACGCGCGCAACGCCTGCGGACCGAATGGGTATTTCGCCTTCAGTGGCCAGGAAACGGGAGCCGACGCCTCCGACTTCTTTATTGGGGCGCCGGGACAGTTTGTGCAATGTTCGGTTCAGTTCCTGGATAACCGTAGCCGCTACTTCGCCCTATTTGGCGAGGACTCCTGGAAGGCGTCTACCAACCTCACGATCAACTACGGTTTGCGCTGGGATGTTGCCCGGCCCTGGAGCGATGTGTATGGCCGCCTGACCACGCCGGTTCCAGGACTTCAATCGGTCAAGTTTCCCAACTCGCCTCCGGGCAATGTGGTTCCTGGGGATCCGGGCGTTTCCAGCACCATCTCTCCCACGCGGTACACGAATTTTGGGCCCCGCATTGGTATCGCCTGGGTGCCCTCGGGCGGCCTGTGGGGTGAAGGCAAGACAAGCATCCGGGCTGCCTACGGGATCTACTATCTGGGTGTAGCGGATAACGGGAACTTCCAAATCCTGGGCGATGCGCCTTGGGGTCTCTACTGGTCTTCACCGCAGCCAACCGAATTCGGAAGCCCCTATATCACTCGCGCCACCGGTGTGACTCAGGGCCAGCACTTCCCATTTACCTATCCGGAAGGCCCAGGACCATTCCCGAATTTCCAGTTTGGCAATCTCATGCCTCTCGACCTGCCAGGCTACTACAACCACAACAAGACCATGGCCGCCCAGCACTACAACGCCTCCCTTCAGCGGCAACTGGATAAGTCGACGGTGTTGACCGTGTCTTATGTTGGCACGCTCGGTCGGCACATCGAACGTAGTGTCCCCATCCTCTGGGGCGACTCTTCACTTTGCCTCGCTATCTCAAACTGCGGGCCGGGCGCCGAAGCCGGCGTCTACCAACTCAACGGACAGACAACCTACGGCACCTTGGTGGGCGCGATCAATAACCAGACCATCAGCCCCAACTACCAAAACTCGAGCGGCGGTCCAGTCGTCGCTTTCGGTGAGTCCAATTACGACCAAAACTCCGGTCTTTCCAACTACAACTCGCTGCAGGTCTCGGTAGAGCGCCGGTCTCGCGACATTACCTTCCTGGTCGGCTACACCTATGCCAAGTCTTTAGACTCGGTGGCGGCCATCTATGATCCGCGCACGACAAACGGTAACAACTACGGTTATTCCACCTTCGACATCCGGCAGAACCTGGTAGCCAGCTACAACTGGGAACTCCCCTTCTATCGCTTCATGGGGCCGCATCGTTACAGCGAAGGCTGGCATGTGACGGGCATTACCCGCTTCAACACTGGTTTCCCCGTGAGCTTGGCCAGCAGCGGGGATTTTGCCCTGACCTCGATCGGGCTCGATTATCCCACGCAGATCGCTTCCATCAAAAAGCTCAACCCTCATGCGCCGGCGCACACTTACTTCGATACCTCATCGTTTGCCAGCGGACTCAGTTGCGGATATGAAGTTTGCGGGCAGTCCGGTTCCAGCAAGCAGTTTCTCTTTCACGGACCGGGCACCATCAACACCGACGCCGGAGTCGAGAAAGATACGAAACTCACGGAGCGGGCACAATTAACCCTTCGGCTCGAGATGTTCAACGTCTTCAACCATCCCAACTTCTTGAGCAATGCCGTCATCGGCAATGCAAACAATGCCCAGTTCGGTCAGGTCACAAACACCGCAGCCGCCCGTGTCGGCCAGATTAGCGGCAAAATCATCTTCTAACCAACCATGCGGTGCGCGGCCTCCGGAACCGGAGGCCGCTTCGCCGTCTCTGTGAAAGAATTTTTCTCATGAAAATGTCTCGCCTGATCTGTCTCGCTGCTGCGTTCCTTTCCGTGGCCGGCATTGCTTTCGCGCAGGCGCCTTCTTCCGCAAAGAAGCATCTTCTTGTTCTCGGCGAGGAAAAAGGATATCGGCACGAGTCTGTGTCGCACGCCATGGCCGTGATCGAACGCCTGGGCGACGAGACAGGTTTGTGGGATACAACCATCCGCACTGACACGGAACCTCTAACCAAGAAAAAGCTGGAATTCAACGCCAAAAATCTCAACGACTTTGACGCCATCTTTATGTTTACCGGCGGGGATCCGGAAATGGACGCGCAGCAGAAGGCGGACTTCCTTTCCTTCATCCATGATGATGGAAAGGGTTTGATTGGTGTACATGCCGCTGCGATTACATGGGTCCACTGGCCCGAGTTCGTGGATTTGTTGGGCGGCGATTTCGACGAGCATCCATGGCGTACCTTCAACGCACCCATCCTGGTCGAGGATCCTGCATTTCCAGGGATGGCGCAATTCCCGCACGAGTTCACAATGAACGACGAAATCTACCAGATGAAGGATTTCTCGCGCGACAAGGTGCGCGTGCTGATGCGGCTGGATGCGTGCAAGCTCGATCTGGCAAATCCCAAAGTGCACCGGCAGGATCACGATTTCGCCGTCACCTGGGTGAAGACGTATGGCAAAGGCCGCGTCTTCTACTCCACGCTTGGCCATCCCAAAGAGAACTGGGATGATCCGCGCATCCAAAAAATGTATACCGAGGCGATCAAGTGGGCCATGGGCCTCGAATCGGCCGACATCACGCCCCGTCCTGCACCTCCAATCATCTGCAAGTAGAACGATTTAATCTAGTCTTCAAGGGGTATATCTGTATGTGGAAATTGCTTGCGGTTTTCCTGCTCGCTGCCGGGATGGCTTCTGCAGCCGAATCTCATCCTATTCTTGCTCTCGGTTCAACTGCTCCCGATTTCTCTCTTCCGGGCGTTGACGGCCAGATACACAAACTAAGCGATTATGCTTCGAGCCCGATCCTGGTCGTGGTCTTCACCTGCGATCATTGCCCCATCGCGCAGATGTACGAGCGCCGCATTCAGCAGTTGGCCAACGATTACAAGAACAAAGGCGTGGCGGTGGTGGCCATTCAGCCAAATGATCCCCAGGCGATCCGGATCGATGAACTGGATTCTTCCGACATAAGCGATACCCTTCCGGAGATGAAGATCCGGGTGCAATACAAGCACCTCACCTACCCCTATCTATTTGACGGCGACACCCAGCAGGTCGCGCGCGCGTACGGTCCCCAGGCTACCCCTCACGTCTTTATCTTCGATCAGCAGCGGCACCTTCGCTACGAGGGCCGCATGGATAACAGCTATCGCATCGAGTTGGTGAAGACGCAGGATGCCCGCAATGCGATCGATGCGCTGCTTGCTCATAAGGAAGTTGCGGTGAAGCACACGGGCGTGTTTGGATGCTCGACCAAGTGGAAGGAAAAGTCGGCCGACCGGGTTGCGGCGATCGAGAAGATCAATGAGCAGCCTGTCACTGTTGAGATGATTTCCAAGGCGGACCTGACAAAGCTGCGGACGAATCCCAGCCATCAGATGATGTTGATTGATTTCTGGGCGACCTGGTGTGGATCATGCGTCGCGGAATTCGCCGATCTGCAGAACACTCTCCGTATGTACGGCGCGCGTGAATTCAGCCTGGTAACCATTTCGGCCAATATGCCTGACGAGAAGCCAAGCGTGACACGCTTCCTGCAGAAGCAGCACGCGACCAGCAAAAACTACCTCTTCGATTCCGAAGACACCAGTACGCTGCAGACGGCATTCGATCCCAAATGGGATTCAGCAGTGCCCTATACCGTCCTTTTGTCAGGAGACGGCAAGGTCCTTTACAAACAACTGGGCTCGGCCGACATGCTCGAGTTGAAGCGGATCATATTGGCGAATCTGCCCTCGGACTAGAAGGGCTTCAATCAATATTGGAAAAACAACTAGCGGCTCCCTGCGCGTCGTTCAAAGTAAATTGTCATCCCGACCGAAGTGGACCTGCTGTTCAGCCGGCCCTAGCGGAGGTATGTGACAGAGCGAAGTGAAGAGCACTTCCAGGAGAACCTGAAGGAGCGGGGCTCAAGAGTCTGCGTGAGAACCGATAGTTCCATAAAGATCTATTACCGGTTCAGAAAACAGCAGGTCCCTCCACTTCGCTACGCTGTGCTTCGCTCCGGTCGGGATGACAATTCTGTCTAAGGGCGAACTTAACGGATTGAGATGAAGTTGAAGGGGAGGGCTTGTGGGCCCTTTGATCCAGAACAGTGGCCGGGCCAACGAACAGCAGGTCCCTCCACTTCGGTCGGGATGACAATTCTGTTGCTCCATGTGGAGAATGATCACACTCTCGCCAAGTGCCGAGCCTTCACAACTTTTGCGAGGGCTGGAATATCAACTCTCTCGTGCCAACGCATAGCAAAAACAATCCGCTTCAGACGGTCAGCACCCGCGAGTTAGCCGCTTCGATCGCCAGACATACGGCTCCATTCACCTGCGCGTCGGCTCCGAGAGAGCTCTGTACCAGCTTCGGCTGCACGCGCTTGTCTCTTTGCGCCAGGATTTCCTGGGTTCGTGTCCACAAGGCAGGGTGCAAGCCAACGCTGCCACCCAACACAAAGAGCGGACAGTTCAGAACAACGGCGAGGTTGTAGATTGCATATGCCAAAGTCTGCGCGGACTCATGAAGAATTTTTTGCGCCAGCGAATCACCCTCAACGGCATGATCGAATATCTGGGTCGCCATCAGGTCATTGGGAAGCGGAGTCAAGTCCTCACGCCACAGGCGTTGCCATTGCGCTCTGATTCCCTCGCCGCCAACCAGGCTCTCCAGCGCACCGGGCTCGCCGGTTTCCACCGGTTTCACCGAGGTTCCCGGCACCAGCAAATAGCCGATCTCACCCGCGGACCAATTCATGCCGTGAAACAGACGGCCATTCAGCACGATGCCGGCACCGATGCCAGTGCCCAACGCGAGAAAAACAAAATCGCGCACGCCCTGCCCTGCGCCAATCTGACTCTCCGCAATGGCAGCCGTATTCACGTCGTTTTCTACGGCCGCGGGAACTCCAAGCCTGGCCTCCAACAACCCACGAAGGGGAACGTTGCGCCAACCCATCAAATAAGACGTGGCGATGACGACGCCGTCATCGACATTGGTGACCCCCGGCGCACCGGCCGCCACCCCGCGCAGCAGGCTACGGGAGAGTTGATTGCGCTTAAAAAGCGCATCGACTCCCTCCTCCATCAGGCCTACCACCACCTCAGGATCACGAATGCCCGCCGTCGAGACCTTCCACTTGTCGATAACTGTTCCATCCATGCCGGCAAGGGCGATGCGCAGGCTGGTCCCTCCGATGTCTGCGCCCACGACATACCCGGTTTCGATCTCCGGCAAATTCCCGCTTGCACGGGAGGACTTCTGTTGCAACATCAGACTGATCCCTCGAATACTTTCATTTACGGCGCGGCCACAGTTTGCCGCGCGCTTATGCTTTCCAACTCACGCCCCTTGGTTTCTGGAATGACATAGCGTACAAAGAGCAAGGTCAGGATGCAGAACGATCCATAGATGACAAAAGTGAGCGAAGTGCCGGCGGCCTTGAGGAGTGACAGAAACGTGAGTGACACCACAAAATTGGAGGCCCCGAAAGCCAGGGTGGCGGCAGCAACACCGCGGCCCCGCACGCGCAGGGGAAATACTTCTGAGACCAGGATCCAGGCGATCGGCCCGATACTGAACGCATAACAAGTGATGAAAAACATCAGGCAAGCGGTCGCGATGAAGCCCAAATAATGGCTCAGCAAGGCTTGCCGGAAAAAGCAGAAAGACAGGGCAAAGAGAGCCACGGTCATGCCTCCGACCCCGGCATACAGCAAAGGTTTGCGGCCTGCGCGATCCACCAGGACCAGGGCGATCACCGTCGCCAACACGTTGGTGATGGCAACCAGAAATGTGGCAAAAATAGCGCTCTTGCTGGAACTGATACCGGCAAGCGTGAAAATCTGCGGGCCATAATAGAGGACCGCATTGATACCGGTAGCTGGCACCAACAGCATGAACCCGACAGCGATCCATAGTGAACCGCGCACCACCGGACTCCAAAGCGCGCTCCAGCGGCGTTCCATTTTCGTCATCAGGCTGATGCGAATATCTTCCAGGAGCGCTTGCGTGCCGGCCTCATCCGTATAGGCCTTGAGCACCGATTCCGCTTCCTCCATCCTGTTTTGCACGACCAGCCAACGAGGACTCTCCGGCACCGTAAGCACCATGAACAGAAAGAACACGGCGGGGATCACACCGAAAGCAAACATCCAGCGCCATCCCTGCGATGCAGCAAACCAATATCCCACCAGGTCCGCCAGGGCGATGCCTGAGGTCAGCGCGAACTGATACAAGCCGATGAGCATGCCCCGTGATTGTGGAGGAGAGAGCTCGGAGACATAGACCGGAGCCGTCACCGACGTGAAGCCCACCGCGACCCCGAGCATCGCGCGGGCCACGAACAGCACGTAGACGTTGGGAGAAAGAGGAGCAAGGATAGAGCCGGCAATGAAAAGGAGGGCGCCCCACACCAGCGTTTTGCGTCTGCCGATGCGGTCGGCAACAGTGCCTCCAACCAGCGCGCCGACCATCACCCCGATCAGTACCGCGATCACCAGGACTTCCTGCATCACGGTCGAGAGATGGAACGAGTCGCGCACGTAGATAAGAGCCGCGGCGATGACACCCATGTCAAAGCCGTAGAGAATGCCGCCCAACCCGGCAATGAACGAAACTCTCCGGATGAACGCCTGATTTACGCGCGGCCGCATGCCGACTGCTTCATTCACGTACTTACCACCCATCGAATGATACCTTTGTTTGGATAGCTTTCTACCAGATTTTGCGTCGCTTTGTAAGGAATCTTTTCTAACAAAGTGACAAACACTGGTAATCATTTGGAGGTGACATGGAAGACAATAAGCAGAATCCGGGCTCCGGCCCTGTAGCTTCGTTGCGGGGGGCCTCGCGGTGGGTCGGAGGCGTCGAGCCTGCAAAGGAGTTGCTCGGCGCAACCGGAGTCCAGATTCTGGAGATGGAGTGCCGGCAGCAGCCGGCACTGCTTCGTGATTTGCTCAAACAATATGCCGGCGATTCCGAGCTGCAACAACAGCTCAAAACACTTCGCCGGCTGGCGGCAGAACCCGGGCCTGTGATGTGGATCGGCATGGGAGCCTCGTACTGCTCGTCCTTCGGCGGTTCTGTTCTGTTGCAATCCAACGGGCGTTTGTCTTTCTCCGTCGATGCCGGTGAGTGGCTGCATTACGGCAAGCCGGTCTGGTCTAATGCGGCGCTGTCCATCCTTCTAACCACCTCCGGTGAAAGCGCTGAGCTGGTCGAGCTATTCAAAACAGGCAAAGAGCGGCCGCTTGGCCTCATCTGCAACAATCTGGCAAGCACGTGCTGGCATTTGGCCAAACACAAGCTTCCTATTCTCGCCGGGCCCGAGTACGGCAACGCCACCAAGACTTACACCAATGCCACTGCCGCGGCGATAATCGCGGCCTCGGAAATTCTGGGGCACTCCTGGCAGACGGATGGCGAACATGCCGCCCAGGTTTTTTCCGCGCACCTGGACCCCATCTTCGCCATGCGCCAGGAGCTGGAAGCTTTCTGCCGCGGAGCCGCGAATACTGAAGTCATCGGTCGAGGTGCGGCGTACGGAGCCGCTTTCATGGGCGCACTTTGCATCCGCGAGATGAGCGGCCATCGGGCCGCGCCCCACACCGGCGCCGGCTTTAAGCACGGCCCCAATCTGGATGTGGATTCCACTCACCTCGCCATCATTCTTGCTCTCGGCCACACCGCTGAGCTTGGCCTAAAGCTGGCCCAGGAATGTAACCGTCGCGGCGGCAAGGTGGTATTGGTGTCCAGCCAGGAGCAGCAGGCAAGTGAGAAGCTGTTTCCCGTGAAAATCGAGGCCGTTGCTGAACCTTGGGAAGCGATCACGTCGTTGCTTGTCCCGCAAGCCCTGACACTGGCGATGGTCGAGCGGACGGGATGCAAAATGCCCCCTCGCTTTGAATACGGGGTCATGGAGCAGTAGCACCGGCGATCCGATCAGCGCCGTGTCTCCACCCTACGCAAAAACGCCCAGAATGGGAGCACCCCGTGCTCCCGCAGTACTCCTACGGCTGGTGCGGCAGGGTCAAAGTCGGATTCTGATCGAAGAAATTTGTCGGCCGGATCATGAAATCGTGCCATAGCGTTGGCATTACCGGCCAGTCTTCCAGGCGAACCACGTGATGAAAGCCGAGCGTGTACCAGCCGACGATGTCTGTGTTCTCGATGGAACGATTGGCCTTGGTCCACTCAGGCAGGCCGCGCAGGCCATCGTTGTTGGTGACGTATGTGCCGGCGGCATACCGTTCCTCGGGGCTATACGGCGTCACCCACATCTGATGTGCCGAGAACGCCCCGACACGCTGGGCCGGATCGTCATTGGAGATGCTGGAAACCGCCGTGGCCCCGGGCATGATTTCCCAGCCTGTCGGATAGCCGCGCGCATCATGTTGGTTGGGATTGATAAATTGCCACATCCCCGGATTGCGAAGATCGATATCCAGAATCGCATCCTTCTCATGATGAAGGATCGAGGACTGAGAAGCCCAAATGGTTTTACGCGTGGATCCTTGAACTGACTCGTGCACCAAGCGGTCGAGCATAAAGCTGTTCGCTGGACCGTCTACATCAAGATCGAGCCGGTAAGACAAATAGTGGTCGTGGTTGACGGCGAGAAGATTCGGGGCAACCAGCGTGCCATGCTCCAGCTTGCCCTCCATCGCGTTTTCAACGGTTTGTTCTTTCACGCCTTTGGTCTCGACAATGCCGGTGGCGCCTACCGCAACCCGAATAGTGCCATCCTGCTGAAACTCCCAATCCATAAGGTAGTCGTAGTTGCCGGCGACGGCGGATGTGCGCAGCACGAGCTCGCGGCTGGGTCTCCCGCTGATGATGTCGCCCTCGAGATGTCTCCAGGCTGGACCTCTTCCCTGCCGTTCAAACAGGCAGGCCAACTGCGGCCTCAGTACTGGCGCGCCCTTATCGGAAGGGACGAGCCCCGTGAAGTACTCCGCATTGGGCGGGCAGTCATCCGGCCCTACCGGTTTGATCAGGCCGCCCAGCAGAAACTCACCGGCATCGACGAAAGCACGCGTGCTCCATCCTTCGTCTGTATCCATGTAAGGCACGTACATTTCAGAAAGTGAACCTTCGTACATCACCGAGCGAAGACGATTCCCATCCTGGAAGCGCACGAGATTGATGACCGGGCCGACTCGCGGATCGAGACGGAAGCGAAAATGCCAGTCCTGCCATATCACTTCGCCTTTGTCGATCGAATAGCCGGGACCCTGCGGCTGGTTCACCTCCAATGGCTTGGTGCCAGGGCGCGGTTTCGCCTCGCCGATCTCGTAATTAATATCCGATTTCGACATGGGGACAGGATCGTTATCTACCACCTTCAGGATCTTCCGGGTGGTGAGGTCGGCGAGGATGTAGACGCCTTCAATGGCGCGGCCCCACGGGTGGTAGACGCCGTGTGTATCGGTGCAATCGCCGAAACCGATGCGGCTGCTGCTCTGCTCCGGGAAGATCATCCAGGTGACAGGAATGGGCTCACAGCGCACCCCCACCAAGTCCGTAACTCCATGACGCTTGAGGGCAGCGATCACCCGCGGATCCTGCTTGACGATGTCGTTCATGGTGTCGAGCTCAGACTCCGTGATCGGAGCCTGGACACCGGGAATTTGATTGAAGGATTCGATTTTGCCTGCGGAAATGTCTACCCTTGCCTCAATCGTCTTCCCGCCGTCCTCAAGGATGACATCCGCCTCGCGGGCTATGCTGTCGCCCGGTTTCCAGGCAAGTACTTTATTTTTATCGGGCTCATGCAGTAAAACGCTGGAGAAAAGCGTTTTATCGGTTATGCGCCCACTCTGCACGAGCACATCGTGGACAGCCCAATATTCTTCCGTCGTGAGACCATCCAGCGGGTGGTGGGGCGCGCCCGACTGGGCGGAGAGCGACGAACCTATGGCGAGAAGCGCGATGAGTCCACGGAGTGATGTTTTCATCTGATTGTCAGATCCAAATCAAGGTGCATCGTAGCACACTTCATAAACGTTAGTTAGAATGGCAGCCAACACCCGTGACCGCTTTGTAACGGGTGGTATAAAAGTTAAAGTTCCAGAGATTTCAGGATTTCGAAGCCGGTTTTCATTTGAAAAGCGAATCCATCTCCGTAGGCAGGCCGTCCCTCTTACGCCATACCAACGCGCTGCGCGTGCTAAAGCTGCTGCGCGAAAGCGGTTCCTGTTCCAAAGCGGACCTGGTCCGTGCCTCGGGGCTGAGTGCGCCAACAATCACCAATGTCGTCGGAGATCTTCTAACCGCGGGCCTGATCAAGCCGCTGGGTGAGGGCGAATCCAATGGCGGCCGCCCCCCTGACATGATTGCCTTCAAGGCAGAGCGCGGGTGTGTGCTGGCGGTAAAGATCACCGCCGAAACTCTCTCGTTTCTGCTCGCGGATCTGAACGGGCGGGAGCTCGATAGCCAGGAGATTCCGCTCGCCGGCCGGAAGACGACCCCGGACGCCATTTGCAACTTGATTGGCGAGGAAGCGCGGCGCATGCTGCGCAAGCAGAAAAAGAAGCGGGAACAACTGCTGGCGGTAGTGGTCGGAGTGCCGGCGATCGCCAACATGGACGAGGGTGTTGTTCTTTCCATCAGCACTCTGGAGAACTGGCGCTCTGTTCCTTTGCGCGCCAAATTAAGCCAGATCGTAGATTGCCTGGTGATTGTTGAGAACGATATCAACCTGGCCGCGCAGGGAGAGCGATATTGCGGCGCTGCGCAGGCGGAGGAAACCTTCATCCTGATTCACATTGGGCCCAACGTTCGCGCCGGGATCGTGCTCGGCGGCGAGATCTACCATGGGTCGCAGTGGTCGGCGGGCGAAATCGGTTACCTCCGGTTGCCTAATACCTCGCGCAGGCGGCCCACATTGCATGAGTTTGGCGAGTTGGAAACGGTGCTGACGAGCGCCGGAATTCTGGAAAGCTGGAACGAATCGAGAAAGAAATCCTCAAACGATCAACACGAGACGGTTGACGCGCTGGAGGTCCTCAATCTGGCGCAGGCCGGGGATGCTCACGCGGAAAAGATCGTGCAGCAACGTGCCAGCATCGTGGCCGATATTATTGTCAACCTGTCCCTGATCCTCAATCCAGCCCTGGTTCTGCTGGAAGGTGAAGTGGGGAGCCACCCCGCGCTCATCAGC
This sequence comes from Acidobacteriaceae bacterium, assembly GCA_049800615.1. Classification (GTDB taxonomy): domain Bacteria; phylum Acidobacteriota; class Terriglobia; order Terriglobales; family Acidobacteriaceae; genus PALSA-350. The sequence continues at coordinate 20,618 of JBARKD010000231.1, forward strand.
GCGGTGCAAAAGCAGCTGCAAGAGGGCGAATTCGCGGTCGCGAAAATCGACGCAGGCAAACTCGGCAGCACCTCCGTGCTTTGGGGTGGAATTGCCACCGCCCTGGAGATGATCCCGTCTGTGTTGCTGCCCAGTCCTTAGCGGATCGCAGGGAAGTTCTCCGCTCGAGGGGAACCAGTTCGGAAGGCCGGCGAAGTTCATGGCAAGCGGAAGGCGATATATAGGCTGCCGGTTTTTCCCTTGGTGAATTGCGTTCCGCCGCTGGCGATCACGACATATTGCTTGCCGTCGACTGCATAGGTGGCCGGCGTCGCTGTTCCTGCAAAGGGAAGCACGGTCTCCCAAAGCAGTTTTCCAGTCCTGCTGTCCAACGCCCTGAATTTTTTGTCGTAGGCCGTAGCCCCAATAAACAAAACGTCTCCCGCGGTGACGATCGGCCCACCATAGTTGTCCGATCCGGTATTGCTGATGCCTTTGGCAGCGAGCTCCGGATATTCACCCAACGGAATCTTCCACAAATAGCGACCGGTGTTGAGATCGATAGCGTTCAGGGTTCCCCACGGAGGAGTGATTGCCGGGTAGCCATCGGCATCGAGAAAATCTTTCGATCCTGTGACCTCGTAGCGCAAGGTGGCGCCATCCGCGGCGGCGGAGTAGATGCCTCCCTGGTCCGGATCCTGCACGTCGGCTTTGGGGCCTTTGGTAAGGAAGTCGACCAGCGCGTGGAGATGGGCGTCGCGAAGATTAGGGAATCCAGGCATGCGTCCGCCGCCCAGCGCGACCTTCGCTTCAATCTGCTGCGGGGTCAGACGTTTTCCGACATCGACCAGCGAAGGATAGAGTCCGGGCGTGCCGGCCAGGTCCTTACCATGACACAGGCTGCACTGATTGTGATAGATCCTCTCGCCGGTGCTGGCCGTAGGCCGGTTTTCCGCCAAGGCCAGCACACATGCCGCCTCATTGGCATTCACGTACAGCACGCCGCGCTTTCGGTCGACGGCCGGCCCTCCCCATTCGGCGCCACCCAGAAAACAGGGAAAGACAACCGTTTCCTTGTCCAGTCCGACGGGGATGAATTGGCCGCCACTGCGGTACGTCGCAAACTCAGCCATTGCCTTTTCGTGGGCTTCGGGCGTGCGTGTCGTCAACAGATCCCTGGTAAGTACCTGCCGTGTAAATGGAGCCGGCGAAACGGGCGCGGGCTGGGTGGGCGAAGTAACCTCTCCCGGAACATCGCTCGGCGGGTAAGGCCGTTCCTCGATGGGAAAGAGAGGCTTGCCATCCGTGCGATCGAATAGATACAAGTAGCCCTGTTTCGTGGTTTGGGCAATCGCATCTACACAACTGCCGTTGTGTCTTACCGCAAGCAGCGCGGGAGGTGACGGAAAATCACGGTCCCAAAGATCGTGATGCACACCCTGAAAGTGCCACAAACGCTTTCCTGTTTTCGCGTCGAGGGCGAGAAGGGTATCGGCGAAGAGATCATTCCCCACGCGGTCCGCTCCGTAAAAGTCAAACACGGCGGATCCGGTGGGAACGTAGACAATGCCACGCCGTTCATCGAGCGCCATGCCCGCCCAGTTGTTCGCGGCACCGGCAGTTTTCCAGGCCTCCGGGGGCCATGTCTCGTAGCCGAGTTCGCCGGGATGAGGAATGGTATGAAAGGTCCAGCGGAGTTTGCCGGTGCGAATGTCGAATGCACGAATGTCGCCCGGGGGCGCGGGATAGGTCTCCGGGTTTCGGCCGCCTACAATGACGAGGTCCTGGTAGACGATCCCCGGGCTGGTAAGCGCGACGGATTGAGAAAGGTAGTCGCCGCGAAGCCCCTTCCGCAAATCAATTCTGCCTTGTTCGCCAAAGGAGGGGATCGGCTTGCCTGTCGCCGCATCCAGGGCGTAGAGATAATTCATCACCCCGGCCAGGACCCGGCCGTGTTGGCGATCGCTCCAGTAAGCCACGCCTCGCGCCGGCTGGCTGCTGTGAAGGCCCGAATCAAATTTCCAAAGCAGCTTGCCGGTGGCGGCGTCGAGGGCAATTACTTTTTGCGAAGCGGTATAAGCATAGAGGATCCTGCCGACGATGACCGGGTTTGTCTCAAGGCCGCCCTCCTCTTCCGCGTCAAATCTCCACGCCTCCTGGAGGAGATGGACGTTGGCGCGATTGATCTGCGCGAGAGAAGAGTAGTGATCGCCTTCCGGCTGCCCGCCATAGACCGGCCAGTCGGAGCGGTGCGAAATTGGGTCGCTCTTGCAAGACTGGCTATGCGCTCCCAGCGCTAGAGGGAGGAAGAAAGCCACGGCTGCAATGATCCTGTACGCCATCGAAGGTCGCTCCACTTCGCTTCGGCGGGGCTGAAGCCCCTGCCCCTTCAAATTCATCTCGATCGAAGTACTCATAGGCCTGTCGGCCACCCAAAGTGATGGGTTCTAAGGGGTGCGTGAGAGCCGATGGTTCTATAAAGATCTATTACCTGTTCAGGAATCCGGGTTCGCTCCGGTCGGGATGACAAATTCTACCGGGGTTGAAGGGGCGGGCTTCAGC
>JBARKD010000232.1:0-2281 GCA_049800615.1 Acidobacteriaceae bacterium
TTCCTGCTGGTTCTCGCGGTCCTGCTCAAACTGCGGCAACCTGGAGTGCTGGTGCGCAGCCAGATTTTGTTTGTGCTTTTCACCGCCAGTGGCCTGGCTCTGCTCGCCTGTCCTGCCCTGTTGCTCATTTTTTCTGAGTTCGCAGAAATGCCGGTCTTCCTCATGCGGGCGCTCGTCGAGGGCGGCATGATGCTGATCATTCTCGGAGCTTTTTTCGTCTTCTCAAACCTTCGTTTTGCTGACGTATTGCTCAAAGACGTGCTGCACACCTATTGGTGGGGAGTTCTTCTGGTTCTTACCTGGTTTGGCCTCCAGGCAATTCTCCAACTTCCCTACAACACAGGAACGGTCCCTGCAGCCGAGCGGGGTTTGCTTGCGATTGGATTCCTTCTCCTGGCCATGGCGCTGGTTCCCTGGGGTGAGCGGTTGCTCGATCGCGCAGTCTCGGAGTGGCTATTCGATCAACCAGATTATGGCCAGTTGGTTCGAGACCTCTGGCGTAAGTTGCAAGAGACCGACGAGCAGGCCATATGGTTTTCCGATGTGGTCACTACTCTCTCTGGTGGATCCGGCTTTGCCGCGGCCAAGATCGCGGAGCTACGCAGCGGCTCCCCCGAGGCCAATGCCTTTGCCGCGCATACCGAGGAGGCAATTTTTCCGCAGGCCGGCGACCCGCTTCGTTCATTGACAGAGCCGCCGGCGCAGCTGCTGCTGCCTCTGCGCGTTCACGGGGAAGCGGTCTACGCATTAGCCGTCGCGAGGGATCCGGTTCAGGGATCGATTTTGCGCAGCGAATTTGAGTTCTTGCGCCGCATCGCACACCAACTGGAAACCAGGCTCGAAGCGGCCCGGCTGGCCAACATCCGCCGCGAGCGTGAACAGCATGAAGAACGTCTGCGCGCGCAGCTTACAGACGCCGAGCTGCGCGCGTTACGGGCCCAGGTGCAACCCCACTTCCTGTTCAACTCGCTCAACACGATTGCCCATTTGACCATCGCGGCGCCCGAATTGGCAGAGCGCATGACCACCATGCTCGCCAGTATCTTTCGCTACGTGCTTACCAGCGCGGAAGACACGTTGGTTCCCCTGGAGCAGGAGGTACGATTCATCGAGGACTATCTCGCCATCGAGCAAATGCGATTTGGGCGCCGGCTGACCACGGAGATTCTCGTCGATGAGCCGTCGAGGGCGATGCTCGTACCTCCGCTTCTTTTGCAGCCGCTGGTCGAGAACGCACTCCTCCACGGCCTCGCTCCGAAAATCGAAGGAGGTTTGCTTCGTCTCACCACGCGATGGGAGCGGCAACGATTCTGCATTCAAGTCGAGGACACAGGAGTTGGATTAGAGGCTTCCTCGGTGAAGAAGTCCGGGGGCGCCCACGTCGGTCTCGCCAATATTCGCAGGCGTCTGGAATGCCATTACGGATCCTCCGCGACGTTGTCCATCGCTGGGCGTCAACAGGGCGGTGTGTGCGCGTGCGTTCAGATTCCCGTCCAAATTCCCACCGTGGAGAATAGGTAAGGGGGCTATGCAAGTCCTGCTCATCGATGACGAATTGGCCGCAAGAGAGCGCCTTAGAAGATTACTACGCAGCCACCCGGAGGTAGAAGTAGTGGGCGAAGCCGAGCATGGCCTGGCCGGTTTGCAGCAGATCCAGCTGTTGCGGCCGGATGTCATTTTTCTCGATATTCAAATGCCTGGACTTGACGGTTTCCAGATGCTGCGGGAGCTGCCCGATCCAGAGACCACACCGTTGGTCATTTTCGCGACCAGCTTCGAGCAGCACGCCCTCCAGGCCTTCAAAGAAAATGCGCTTGCTTATCTGCTCAAGCCCATCGACGAGAATCTCCTCAACCTTGCTTTAAAACGGGCGGAACGGCTGCTTGCCTCGGTGCCTGATCTCCACGAGGAAATGGAGAAGATGCGGCGGGCAGCATCCGCGGCTCCGCCGTTGAATAGTGTCGTGGGGCACAAGCAAAACAACTGCTTCCTGCTCAAGCCCGAAGATATTTTCTGGTTCGCCATCGTCGACGGTATCGTCAGGGCACGCACACTTGCCGATAGCTATTGGTTGAATCATCCCATCGGATACCTTGAAGACTCCCTGGCCCAATCGGCCCCCGGACACAACTTCTTCCGCGCGCGACGCGACTCGCTGGTGAATCTCAATCATGTCCGGGTGATCCGCCCTTACGATCGAAGTACCTTCGTGCTGGTCATGGCTGACACGCAAGCTACCGAGTTCGTTGTCAGCGAGCGTCAGGCAAAGCTTCTTCGCGAG
>JBARKD010000233.1:0-16482 GCA_049800615.1 Acidobacteriaceae bacterium
CTTCCTCTACCGGGAGATAGGACCACGCGCTGATAAACAAACCTATCATCTGGCCATGCTGAAAGTTCCACCAATTATAGGGAACAGCAAGAGTAGCTTCCCACAGCAGGCTGATCAACAGCATGAAGAAAAGTGTGAGGCTCAGAGCGCGCCAGTTGATGAAGCGCCGCGCCACGGGGAAGAACGTTACGGCCGGCAGGAACGCTCCGACAACCAGAAATGCGAAATAGCCGGGAAAACCCGCGCGGTCGCCGGGAAGCGCAAAGTATTTCTTGAATAGCCACGCCGCTCCAATCAGAACCGCCGCCAAGATGAGTGAGGTGGGGTGGAACTGCAGCAGGCGGCGTACCCTCTTCGCTTCGTTAGGGTAATCGACGACGTTATAAGCGGCCAGCCAGAATTCCCCCAACCAGACGTAGAGAAGCAGTACGCTCAGAAAACCGGTGAAGTAGAAAACATACTCTTCTACCGGTACAGGCCGGCCCAGAGCGGGAGCGCTTATGCCCAACGTCGCGCCACGGTTGGGATAGCAGAAGAACCACTGCGCAAAAACAAAATCAAGCACGCAACCCAAAGGCACCAGGATGCACAGCGTGCGGTAGAAAGCACGCCGGGGAATATGCAGTTCCTCGCTGGGCAGGAACCATCCCCCGATCACCACGCTGGGAACTATAAATAGGAGCAGGCTGAATGTGTACCCGTGTGGCGTCGAATTCTGATTGATGGGGATAGGCGGCCCAGGTTGTTGAACCGTGCGCAGCGTGATCGTCGCGGGAACAGCGATCATGGCCAGCATCGCGACTACGATCCACGCGCAGATGGTTGGGCTGGGAAGTCCGTGAGAACGGGGACCCGGCAAGATCGGCCTCCACAGGCTGCGGAAAACGCGACGAAGCACCGAGCGAGACGCTAGATGCTGTATATCAGCATAGACTGCTTGCTACATCCTCTACGCTGGACGAACCCACGAAACTGTTTTCGCAGCCTGTCCAGTCTGTGACGATTCTCCGAAGAATATATTGTGCGAGGCTCGGGCTCCAGAAATAGCACAATGCAGCAGAATACTCCGTCCATAAGCAGTAGGGAACGCGGCCGTGACAAAAGGAGCGGAGAGCCCAGGATATCCCACCCTACGCAAAGTGCGCGTAGGATGGGCCACCCAGATTTTTGACCTCAGGGAGTCAGGGGTCTTTGTTTATGCGGCAGACACTCGCTGAAGGTATTTAGCCAGGTCCGCATAGCTTCCCGCCGATCCGACCCAGCCAATGTACCCATCCGGACGCACCAGCACATGGTCGCCGTTCGTACCGGCATATGCGTCGGCAAAATGGCCGGAGGCATCGACGAAAAGCTGGCTGTTGGGCGACGTTTCTGCGCCGCTCTCGTTACGGGTGCGGCGGATATCGGCCACTTTGACTCCGGGCAACGAGTCATTCGTCGAGCTGTCATCGAACAGCCGCAGGAGCGTGAAGTGAGGCCCGCGGAAAAGGTCGAATAGACGGAGTGGCTCGCCGGCGGCACTCAGCCCGGGGGCGTCCGGAGCACGGTCGCCGGCGGAGATCTTCAAGCCCGGCTCCCCGGAGGTCGCGCTCAGCGACATCTCGCGGTAGGTGATTCCAAGCTGAAGAGTCACGCCGTCGCGGCGAATCTTTTCTTCGCCTTCGGCGGAGATTTGCCGGTACAGCCGCGTGCTAAGCCCAAGAACATTCGCCGCAACCGGCAGCCGCTCCTCTTCATAGGTGTCGAGCAGGGCATTCGGAGCGCCTAGCAAAACCGCGCCCAGCTTCCACCCCAGGTTGTACGCGTCCTGAATCCCGGTGTTCATTCCCTGTCCGCCTGCGGGGGTATGAACGTGAGCTGCGTCACCGGCGAGAAAGACACGCCCAGTGCGGTAGCGAGATACCATGCGCACATTTACGCGATAGAGAGAAAGCCATGGAGCATCGGTCACTTCGATGTCTATGCCGCCGGTTCGCTCTTTGACTATTTCGCGAAACAAATCGAGTGAGGGCTCGCGTTCCTCTGCCGGAGGTAGCTGTGCCTGAAACTGAAATGTATCGGTGGATGGTAGAGGGCACAGCGCCAGCCAGCCGTCAGGATGATTAGGCCACGAGTGCCACGCATCCCGATCCAGTCCGCGCAGGCGCACGTCTCCCACATACATGCGCTCGTCCTTCCACGTCTCACCCTCGAACGGGACCTCAAGGAACTTGCGTACGAAGCTCCGCCCACCGTCCGCAGCCACGAGAAACTGACAATCAACAAAAGATTCAGCGCCATCCCGTTGCAAGGTTGCGATGACGCCGTTCTCGTTCTGCGTGATGCCGGTCAATTCGGTTGCGAGCTCAACCTTTCCGCCGCTTCTTTCGAGCAACTGGCGCAAAGCTTCTTCGGTACGCCATTGCGGCGTGATCAACACGCTTGCGTACGGGGTGCTTGGTGTTGGATAGCGCCCCTCATGCGGGTCTCTTTCGCCAAGCGCCTTGGGCCCGTCATAACCGCGGAAGGGGATATGAAATCTGCCGTTGTGCAGCACCTGGTCGATGATGCCAAAGTCGTCCATTACTTCGAGGCTGCGCGGCTGGAGGCCCTTCCCTCGGGAACCGCTAAAGTATTGCGGAGCCTTATCGACGATGCGAAACTGGACGCCGCGACGGGCGAGGTCGCACGCGAGCGCCAGTCCCGTAGTACCTGCGCCCACAATCAGAATTGGAGTCTGCGGATTGCTCATAGAGACGGATTCTCTGCGATGGTCTGGCTAAAAGCGTGAATCAGGGATGGTCATTCACGGAAAGTAAGTTGCCGTCCGGATCTTTGAACCATGCAACGTGGTTGCCTGAGGGAGTCGTCCAGATGCCCAACTCCTGGTCCGCAACAAATGGGAACTTCTCTGTAACCACACCCTGATCCTTGAGCCACAGAACAACAGCCTTCACATCGGTCACTTCCCATCCCAGCACGGTGCCGGGAAAGGGCGTGAACGCAGCCACCCTGGCAATGCGAATGTGATGTTCGCCGGCCTGCATCACCAGGGCAAACTGATCCTGGCTGACGAAGGCCAAGCTGAGCTTGCCTTCGTAGAAAGCCCTTGCCCTCTCATAGTCTGTGGTCGCTATGAACCCAACCATCTTTCCCGCACTCAACATGGCGCCCTCCGTCTGGTTTCACACCATATCAGCGACGTTTCGGGTTTGCGTTGCCGTGAGTTAAACGATCTTTTTCCACTCTGCCGCCAGGTCTGAGGCCAGAAGATGGAAAAAATCGTAACTTTCGTTACCTGCAGTGCTTCCCAGCTCAAATAAGCCACACGGGTTTGGCAGGGGAGGGGAGATTTTCGGTAACGCCGGTACCGATTCATCAGGCTGGGCGAAGTTGAGGGCCAGAGCGAGATTGGCCACTTCGTCCGAGGCATCGCGGCTGGTGAGCGGCGGCAAGTTGAAACGCCACTCGATCAGTTTCAAAACCGAGGTATGGTCATACAGCTGAGAATCGATACGCGGAGTGGCTGTATTTCCGCGGGTAAATGGCGAAACCAAAATCACAGGGACCCTGCATCCCAAGAGAGCCCTGCCCTCAACCAAGTCGGTATCGACATCGTTGGGGGCGATCACGCGCGGCGGCACGATTGTGTCGTAAAAGCCGCCCCACTCGTCCCGGTTCACGATCAGCAGCGTATTTTTCCACCCGGGGCCGGCAGTAAGCGCGCGGTAGACCTGGCCCAGAAATGCCTCTCCCGAGCGTAGATCAGCATGCGGATGATCGTCATTGCCCAAACCGTCATCGAGGAGGGTGAACCGCGGCTCGACAAACGAAACCGCGGGAAGATTGCCCGATGCGGCATCTGCAAGGAAATCCGCGAACAATGCCGACATGCCCAAATATTTCGGTCCCCATAAAGCAAGGAAGGGAACGTTGGAGAAATAATATTTGTGACTGACACCTGCGACGTTAAGCGTGTCCCAGATGGTCGGCAGTGTGGAAAGATCGAGCGTGTTCGATGTGCGATCGGTCTGCGCGGCGTGCTGGAAAACGCGATTGGGAAAGGTCGAGGAGAGGATCGACGCGAAGTAGTTATCGAGCGTGGTGAAATTGCGTGCCAGTGCCGCGTAAAAGGGCAGATCGGCTTCCTCGTAGTAGCCGATGCTGAAGACGTCATTGGTGGAAGTACGCAGCCAGCCATCCATTTGGCCGCCGTTATATTCGCTTCTTCCTCCGGCATACGTGTGATCGGGATCCGGGTGTGAGCAGCCTACAAATGTGCTTAGCCGATAGGTCGGGTGCGACTCGCCGTGGGCGTCGAGATAGCTAAGCCCGGCCTGCGTTCCATTCGCGCCGGGTAGCCAGCCGAGCAGATGATCGAAGCTGCGGTTCTCCATCATCACTACCACGATGTGGTCGATTCCAGACGCCTCTGGATCCGGCAACGTTTGCTCCTGGGCTTTCGCGGCGGGCCCCACCAGGGCGGCTGTGGAAACGACGCCGGCTGTAGAAACGACGCCGGCTGCACTACGTAGAAATTGTCTGCGGTTGATGGTCATCACATACTCCCGAAAACTGATCGGTCGTGCAGAACGTCCTACATTATCACTAAAGACGATAGGCGGGGGCCGCGCGGCGGGGTGTCAAAGCCGGATGAAAACAGGGTACCTGTCCTGTTCTCGCTGAAGGCGCGTTGCAGGGGGCTAAGAACCGCGTCTCTTTGGCAAATCCCAAAAGCATAAGCATCAGGCGATGTCGCCTCGCGCAAAGAGGAAAAAGACGGATATCGCCACCAATAAAGATCCGGCGCCCGCGATGGCGGTGGAAACGCCATAAATGGGAATAAGCTTGCCTAGTCCCAGGCTGCCCAGTGGGATGCCTGCGCGGAAAGCCAGGTTGTAGACGCTCATCACCCGGCCACGCATGGCATCGGAGGTAATAATCTGAACCAGTGAAAGCATGAGTGCGGCAGACGCCATGACGGCAACGCCCTGGAGAAAGATCAGCAGGCAGGAAAGCGGCAGCCAGCGAGAAAGAGCAAAGCCGGCGATGACAAATCCCAGGAAGGTCAGGATCATGATCGTCAGCCGCGTTTGTCCCTTGAACTTTTCCATCGCGGCTACGATCAGTGCGCCACAAATGGAACCCGCACCGGAAAAGACCAGCAGCAGAGTGTAGGTTTCCGGCCCCCTGTGAAAGATGGTCTGCACAAACACCGGCAGGAAACTTGTCAGCGAGAACCCAAATACGGTGGTGCAGAAGGCCAGCACCACCAAGGCGCTCATTCCTTCGCTCTCGCGGATGAAGCGAATCCCCTCGCCCATGCTTTTTAGAACTTTTTCGCGTGATTTGGCGGGCACGAACTTTACCTTGATCATGAACAGGCTGGCGATCACCGCGAGAAAAGAAACCCCGTTCAGGGCGAAGCACCAGGTGGCGCCAAACAGGGCGTAGGTTACGCCTCCGATCGTCGGTCCGATGATGCGGGCCAGATTGAACTGGATGGAATTCATCGCGATCGCGTTGGCGAGATCCTCCTGGTCAACGAGGGTCGGCAACAGCGCGGAATAAGCCGGACCGCCAAAAGACTGCCCGAGGCCCACAACGAACGAAAGCGTCAGGATGTGCCAGACCTTGACCACATGAGTAAAGAAAAGAATTGCCAGCAAAAAGGCGCATGCCATTTGTATGTACTGGGAGGTCAGCAGCATCTTGCGTCTGTCAAGGCGATCGGCGAAAACTCCGCCAAACAGCGAAAACATAATGATGGGAAGCTGCCCCAGAAAAAGATCCAGGCCCAGGTAGAAGGGGTCTTTGGTAAGGTCGTAAACCAGCCAGCTCTGCGCGAACTGTTGTACGAAGGTGCCGATGGTGGAGGCGCAAGCTCCAAACCACATCAGGCGAAAATCTCGATAGCGGAATGCTCTGAAAATGCGTTTCAGAAATGGGGCGGCATGGGTCACTAGCGGAGTGGCCTCATCCGGGGCAGAAAAGACGGTCTACAAGCACTCGCTGGGGAAGGAATTGTCACACACAGACTCAGATGTGCTCCAGTTTAACCGGTCGCAGTTTCTTATGCAGGGGATCGAGCAGTCTTCACCGATTCATTCAGGTTTCGTGGGGTTTCATCAGGTTTCAGACATACTCCGTAGGCTGGGGGGCGCTTTACCGTTCGTTTCCACCGATATATTTCACCATTTCGGATTCGCTAAGCGCAGGGTCGTGTGGGTATGGCTGAGTGAGGCCTGAAGGTGTGAAACCGCCCCGCTTATAGAAATGTTGTGCGGTTTTATTGTTACTGGTAACGAGCAGGCGGAGTTCTCGGAAGCCAAGGTCTTCGGCCCAGGATTCGACGGCTCGCATAAGCCTGGAGCCCAGGCCGGTCCTCCTATATGCGGGAGCCACCCACATGGAGAGAACGTATGCTCGCTGCGGATCCCGGTCATCGGCTTTGCCGGCGATGATTCCGCATGGTGCGGCTCCTGCCATGCCGAGGTAGCACGTGGATCGGCCGCTGCTCCAGGTCGTGGCCCGGTGTATCCAATCTTCATCGGAAAGCCGGGACTCGTCGGAGTAGGTGCCTGTGAACGCCGTAGGTGTGTCCTGCAGCGCGCTCAAGCGGGCCGTCTTGAACTCCTTGGCCAGGCTTGGGGATAGTTTTTCTACCGAGACCATCGTACGGTCCATTGTATTGCGGCGCGGCGGGAGGGCGGCTTTTCGCCGCAAGCCTTTAATTTGCAGCTATCGAGACTGGCTTTCGGCCCGCAGCGGGATGGTAGTCGTGGGCCAGCGCTCCCGCTGCCTCGCTTTGCTGGCGGGCCGCTTCATGATCGCCCTGCTGCTCGAGCAAGCGGCTCAATTGCGTATGAACCCGGAAGGCCGGCGAGTCGGCGGATTTGTTGGGGGAATCCAGGTATTGCTCCAGTAGCTGGATGGCCAGTTGCGGACTCTGATTGGTGCGGGCCAGAATCCCGGCGCCATCTACCAGCGCGGGCCCGTGCGGCTTGTCTGATTTTGCGTCCGCATCGATCCCGGCGTGCAAGGCTTCCAGCATCTGGTCCGATTGGTGCCGGCGGGCGTAGTACGAAGCTAATTCCATCCAGGCGCCGGCAGCCTGATGAGAGGCTTCCACCGCCATTTTGTATTCGCTTTCAGCCAATGCGTAGTTCTTGTCTTTTTCCGCAAGCCGGCCTTTCAGCTGGTCTGCCTGCACCGGACCAACGGCTTGCAATGCCTCCGCGACCCCTTGAGCCTTCTTTTTGCCCCCGCCGACGATGCCCGGGGCGGCTGTATAAAACTCTCCCAGGTCCGACATCGCATCTACATCAGCTCCGTCGAGTTGCACCGCCCGCTCGAATTCATCGCGGACCTTTTTCGCCAGCCCGTAGGCTTTAATGGAATGAATACTGTCGGCTTTCTCGCCGTAGGACCGTCCCAGCCAGAGATGGTATTCACTGCCGGAGGGCATGAGACGAACTGCGCTTTGGCACTCGCGGATCGCGTCATCCCAACGTTCTTCCTGGTAGTACACACGGCAGAGCAAATTGTGAGCTTCCGCATCTCCCGGGTTCGCGGCAAGGGACGAGCTCAGCCGGGCAATGGCGTCGTCCGCCCTGCCGGCCGAAAGATCCGCGCTGGCTGCCTGCAGCGGGTTTTCGGTGATGGATGCAGCCGAGGCGATGCCCGCGGGCACTACCCCGACAAGCATTAGGAAAAGCAAACGCGCTGAAAAGCAGAACATTCCGACGGCACCCGGCCCGGAGTTATCAGCTCCTGCCTGACCCCTCCGACAACATTGATGTTCGGCGGAGGGCAGAGGATTCACGGGGGGGAGCATCGTTCTCCGGCGTAGGCGGGTCATCTAGGCGCGTCAGGTAGGCGGGTCATCTAGGCCGGGCAGGGAGGGGAAGATAAGGAATGAAAAAATGTCCTGATCTGAAACGATATGACCGGCCCTGTCACCATTCATGTGAAAGCGTTAATAGACGGAACGCTTTTAAAGCGAGACTGGCTGGGCCGTTCGGGGGGGCTGTCCAGCCAGCCTTGACATTTTTTCCTTTTGGCGGTACCGGGAACCTACGACTGAATCCAGTGCTTTCGGCCGTCCCTGACGGGACTTGAAAATTTCCGCACGGAATCAAATTACAAGCTTCGGGAGCACTTTGCGCCGCCGTCTCAGGTGCGGACGGTCACCACCGTGGTTTCGCTTACTACTGTGGCCATTCCGGGACCGCGACTGTGTCCGGAAATGTAGCCCTTGCGGTGGCCATTCCGGCACACAAACCATTGCTCGTAAATGCGATCAGCATGTTTGGGAATGCCCGGGAGGTTTTGTGTTTCATAGGCATCCAGTTGCTCTGTCATCGTCTCGCCGCACTGCTTGCACCTTTCAATCGCCATATTCTTCCTCCTGCACCCAGTTATATGAAATTAGAGGGGAATTCGGCGATATGCGTGGTCTCACCTCGTGAACTTTAGTAACTACGGCAGGAGCCTAAGTCATTTGCATGAACGGACCGCTCCGACGCGGGCCGGTCACGTTACCGGACCGTTCCAGCCGCCGGAAGGACAAGCCGAAGCAAAGCTAGAGGAAAGCGGCCGCCTGACGGAGAAAGCTATTCGTCACCGTCGAGAAATAGTTTCCTTTGAAAGTCTTCCCGCGCTTTTGGTTGGAGCAGGTATCCGCATTCCCGGGCAAGTTCGCGCAGCAGTCTTTCTTTGTCTTCCCGGGGAAGTTCCGTGACGATCATCGAGCAGGCAGAAGATAATGCATGAGAAGGCACAGGGACAACCTCCAATAGAGCCCCTAATGGGCTGATTTACAGCCATTATGGGAATAGGAAATTACAACAGTCAATGTGACTTTAGAATGCCCGCGTCCCCTTTGCGGGGTCATGGGGAAATCCTGGTACCCAACACCAGGTGACCTAAATAATGCCCGGCGAGCATCTTGCATCTTTCTCCCCGGGCGCGGATGGATCATGCACTGTCGGCGAGTTCTGAATGATGATTCTCCGCTGACCGGACACCATGATCGAGGACTTGCGAAGGCGGCCGAGTGAGATACTTGCTGTAACTGCCACGGTAACCGAAAAGTCGGGCAATCGGCGCGATGGCCGGGAAAAGCGAGCCGGGAACGAACCTCGCCGGCTTCACAAAGCGAATGACATCGGAGAAGTCCTGGGACAGAACCGCTAGCTGCAAGAGGTGAGGCATCCCCGAGGGATCTGTCTTGCCGTCCTGGGCCAGGCCGAAGAGATTCCGGATGTACTCTTCGAAGCGGGCCGCGGGTTGGATGTCGATGGTCACCCTGGCTTGGTAGATTCCGGCGTTCCACCAGCGGTGAGGCACACCGGGGGCAATCTCGATGGTCGAACCCACTTCGGCGATCGAGGTTTTGTCGTTCACGGAGACGGCAACCCGGCCGCTCACGATCGTCAAACGCTCATGGATAGTGGGATGCATATGCAGCGCCGACCCGGCGCCGCATCTCCGAACATCCAGATCGGCAACCAGCCGCTCGCCGTTTGTCTCCCAAGTGCCGACCTGAATGACGGCTCGAATGGTGTTAGCCGGATTCTCGTAAACCTCACCACGTCTCAGCATGACGCTACTCCGTAAATTGCATCCCGCCGCGCAATCCGGCGACACGATTCCTCTGTTCTTCATTCGCGCCGAAGAAGAATGAGGATTATTCCTCGTTAGGTTTTGCAGGGAGGGGGGCTGCGATGGAACACGGACGGCCAGATGAGAAAATCAGCTGACCAGTTTTTTCCGGACCGCGTACAGGACAATCTCCGCGGTATTGTGAATGTTGAGTTTCTGCATCAGTTTGGTGCGATGGCTCTCAACGGTATAAGGGCTTACGTCCAGCAGGATCGCCACTTCCTTATTGGTCTTGCCTTCGGCCAGCAATTGCAGAACTTCCTTCTCACGTGCGGTCAGGAGCTCAAAGGTGTCGGAAAGACCCTCCTGCTTGAGCACCCGCATGTAATCCTCAAGCAAAGTCTCGGTGATGGCACGGCTGAAGAAGGGCTTGCCGTTGGCCACGGCTCGTATCGCGGCAAGCAAATCTTCCTCCGCGGATTCTTTCAGCAGATAACCTTTGACGCCGACGTGGAGAGCCCGCAGCAGGTAGCTCTCGTCGGCATGCATGGTGAGCATGATGATGGCGGCCTGGCTATTCAGCTTTAGAATCTGCGTGGCCGCCTCTATTCCGTTGAGCATGGGCATGGCGACATCCATGATCACCACTTGCGGCGAGAGGTTTGCGGCCATGGCGACTGCGTCTCTGCCGTTGGCGGCCTCGCCAACGACCATCAGCTCCGGATATTGCTCGAGGAGGAGTCGCAGACCCTTGCGCACGACGCCGTGGTCGTCTGCGATCAGCACCTTCAACTGCACGCCCTTCCTCCTCTGACAACTTTCGCTACTTGCCAGTGTAGGCTCGTTGAGGGTATGGACGATGCCCTCGACTAATCTTGACCGCCCTCCACGTTCAAGAGTGAAAGCATCGTCCATAGAGTCACGATAGAAGGTGAGGCAGCCTGAACCAATCCCGTGAAAACGGGATTCGCGAGCCCAAAAGGCAGGATGCGCGTAGTTAGAAGTTACTGTCGAGCCCAATTAAGGCATTACCCGACCGGAATGGGGCACCCGGCCGGGGCCGCCAATCTGTTTTTGCCTGCTCATCCAGTTCGATCGAGACGAGTGGCAACCAGGGGCAGCTCGAGGCTGATCAGCGTCCCGCGACCCGGTTCTGAAGCGACCGAGATCATACCGTGCAAAGCGCGAACGCGTTCGCTCATGCCAACCAAGCCAAGGCCATGCGTCTGGAGGCGCAGGCGATCAAAGCCCTTCCCATTATCGTGGACTGAGGCCGATACCCGCTCGTCTACGTAACGCACCGTAACGGTGACGCGGCTCGCATCGGCATGTTTTACGCAATTGGTCAGAGCCTCCTGGATCGCCCGGTATAGGCATAGGCGGAGTGCTTCCGGCAAACTGTCCAGCGGTCCCTCGATCGCTAAGGCCACAGTGATTCCGCTTCTGCGCGAGAACTCCTTGATTTGCCACCGGAGGGCCGGCTCCAGACCCAGGTCGTCGAGCATGGAAGGCCGCACCAGCAGGGAAAGGTTTCTCACCGCGCGTAGCGCCTCCTCCGCCAACCGCTTAACGCTGTTCAGGCGCTGGCGAAATCCTTCCTCCGTGTCGTTCGGCGACAAAGTGCCGAGTTCCATGCGCAGGCCGGTGAGGATCTGGCCGACTTCATCGTGCAGCTCCCGGGAAATGGTTTTTCGCTCTTCTTCCTGTACGCGAACCAGCTGATTCGATAGTCGCCGCAGTTCAGATTCCGCCGTCTCCGCCCGTCGCCTCTCCGCCTCGGAGATGCGGTCGAGGCGAGCCATGTAGGCGGTGCTGAAGAGGGCGATGGCCAGCTCCAACAGCAGGAGAATAAGGGTCGCAGCGGTGGCGAAGTGGCGCAGCGAGTTTTGCTGATTTTCCACCTCCTGCTCTTCCCGGGCAAGTTTGCCCTGGTTGAGCGCATCGACGCGCCCAGCGAGGTCGAGAGCCTTCTGCGGGCGGTTTTCCAATTCATTGAAGAATTTTTGCTGTCCGTGCTGGGTTTGTGCCGCGTGCAGGTTCTGCCCGATGGAACCCCAGTATTCGTCCAAACCCTGCTGCAGAGCGTCCAGTTGGGTTTTCTGTTGGCTTCCCAGCAAAAGGGAGATTGTCGCGATATCTCCGTTGGTGTTGTGCCGCAATTCCGAGAGCCGGCGTTGCGCGGCAGAGATGTCACCATCGCTCAGGCCACCTTGCTCGATGAGTGCTCCCTTATTAATGCTTGCCTGGATATCGGAAACAGCGTCGTCTGCCCTTTGAAAGATTTGGCGCGCCGTCTTGGTGCGTTCGTGAATGCGCGCCGCCTCTCGCGAGACCAACCACGTGAAAAAGGGCAACAGCAAAAGGAGGGCCCCAAAGGACACGGCAACAGCAGGCCAGATCCGCGCGCGCATGTCTCTCCCCCTGATAAGTCAGCAATGGGACCAGTCGCCTCTATTGTAACGGTCCAAAGACTTTTGCATGTTGCTCCGCCCACAGACCCCTGTAGTGTGTTTTCCCTCGCCTTCTACCGTCAGAACGCTATGGTAACCGTCGCCGCCGGCATCTAGCTTTATCAGTCGGAACGGCTGAGAATACCTGCTTGTCTTCGCATTGCGAAGCATCCCTGGGCTCTTTTCGCAGGCATTGCCTTTGGCCGCACGCGTGGAGGCGATCATGAATCCCGAAAAACTGGATGCACTGCTGGGCAAAGCAATTGTCGACTTCGGCGCCACCTTTCATGCCGCCCTGGTGGGGGTCGGGGATAGGCTGGGCTTGTACAAAGCGTTGGCTAGCCTGGGACCCCAAACCCCCGCCGAGCTGGCCAAACATACCGGAACCACGGAGCGCTACGTACGGGAATGGCTTTGCAACCAAGCTGCAGGAGGGTATGTGACGTATGACGCCACCTGTGGCAAGTTCCACCTGACCGACGAACAAGCGTTCACCCTGGCAAATGAAGCCAGCCCGGCGTTTCTTCCCGGCATGTTCCAGGCGGCGTTGGCAGCCATCAAAGCGGACGAGCGGATCACCGAGCGGTTCAAAACGGGCGAGGGGATGGGTTGGCACGAGCACGCGCCGGAATTGTTTGTCGGCACGGAGCGTTTCTTCCGGCCAGGTTATGCGGCGAATCTCATCACATCATGGATTCCAGCTTTGGAAGAAGTACAGGAAAAGTTGACCCGGGGCGCCATGGTTGCGGATGTCGGTTGCGGCTTGGGAGCGTCCACCATCCTCATGGCAAATTCCTACCCCAGATCGAAGTTCTTCGGCTTCGACTACCACGATAAGTCCATCGAAATTGCCAAACAACGTTCCCAGGATGCGGGTGTGGCGGATCGCATCGAGTTCATGATTGCCAGGGCCAAAGAGTATCCCGGCGCCAACTACGATTTTGTGACTTTCTTCGACTGCCTGCACGATATGGGTGATCCCGTGGGGGCAGCCGCCCATGTTCGCAGTACCCTGAAAAGCGATGGCACCTGGATGGTTGTCGAGCCGTTCGCTGGAGACACCATTGAGGAAAACCTGCACCCGGTCGGCCGGGCCTACTATGGGGCTTCGACGTTGGTTTGCACACCGGCTTCGCTATCGCAGGAAGTGGGTCTTGCTTTGGGCGCGCAGGCGGGGGAAAAACGACTGCGAGACGTGGTCTCCGCAGGTGGGTTTACCCGGTTTCGCAGGGCAGCCCAGACGCCGTTCAACCTCATACTTGAAGCTCGGCCGTGAGTTAACTTTGCTATCTCGGACAAATTGACTGCGCAGTTCCGCGCCGAGGCGTTCAACATCATCAATCATCCCAACTTTGGCAATCCCTCGGCAAATATCTCAACCAGCAATGTAGGCACGATTACCGCTACATCGTTCGATAATCGGGATCTTCAATTTGCGCTGAAGCTACTGTGGTGAGAAAGCGCGCCGCAAAAGCGCGATCGATTGCGGTCCTTCGGCCGGCAGATCCTTGGTGGAGGCCTCGTCACTGATCAGGCGATCGTAATGAATCTGGCGCAGGACGGCGAAGAAAGGCGCGTAGTCGTATTCGTCCCAGCGCAGGGGCATAACGCGCCCGTCGGGGTTCGCCATGTGCAGATGGCGGAGATGGTCCTGCACCTTCAGAATGTCGGACGGATCCTCTTTCTCCACGGAGAAATGATAGAAGTCGATCATCAGCTGGATGTTCGGGTCGTTGACCGCGTTGACCCAGGCGAGCGCTTCGAGGCTGTTGTTGACGATATTCGTTTCCTGATGGCGCAGCGGCTCAATGGCAATGGTGATGTTGCGTGACCGAGCCTCGGGCGCGATCCGTTTTCCAAAGTCAACCAGCTGCTGAAAAGCTTCATCATGGGAGAATCCGTCCGGCACCCGGCGCGCCCCTCCGCTGCCAAAGACGACCAACGTCACACCCAGGCGGGAGACCCGGTCGAGCGCCCGGCGAACATATTCCATCTGGCGTTGCTTGTCGACCGTGGGTCCCGTGACTTTTATATCGCCGGGAAGAAAAAGATTTGCCGATAACACCGGCAGTCCGACCTGGTGGAACTTCGTCACAACCTGCGCGAAGTCACCGTCGGAAAGCGCGGCCACTTCGGAAGTGCGAACTTCCATATAGTCGAAGCCGGCGCTCTTGATGGCATCGATATCCTTCAGCGCGCCGCAGTAGCCCACCCTGACTTTGTTGCCTGACTGCGCCCGCGTTATCACCGCAAGGCAGGCCAGCAAGGCGATCACCGCGGCCAGGCACTGCATCTTTGCTTTCATGAATTCTCCACGGCCGCAGTGTATATCAGGGCGGCCCGGGGTTGGATCCTGTGAGGCTTGCCAAGAGACGCTAAACTCGATGGGAGGTGAAGCCCGAATGAACCACGTTGCCTTTCGCGGGCGAAAAGCTGCACAAATTGAAAGCGATGACCTGCGTCTTACGGTCACCCAGGAGGGGGGGCATGTTGCTGAGCTGATGCATAAAAAAACAAACATCAGCCCGCTGTGGATACCGAAGTGGCCGTCCATCGAGCCCTCCACGTATTCCCCTGCGCTTCATCCTGAATACGGCGAGGGCGCGGAGGCGCAGTTGCTGGCCGGGATATTCGGACACAATATTTGTCTCGATCTGTTCGGCGGTCCGGATGCCGAGGAAGCAATGGCGGGCAGGACTGTGCATGGTGAAGGCCCCATCGCACATTACCGGATCACAGGGGATGCGCAATCTCTTCTGTTGCACACGGACCTTGCCAAAGCGGAGATGACCTTCGAGCGCAGGATCGAGCTGGCAGGCGGCGGTGTGGTGGCATTTTCGGAAACCATTCACAACTACAGCCCAACCGACCGGCCGATTGGCTGGACTCAGCACGTGACCCTGGGCGAGCCGTTCCTCGAGCCCGGGCAAACGAAATTCCGTGCTTCGGCTACCCGATCCAAGGTATACGACAGCCCATTCAACGACGGCCTGGGCATGCAGGTGGAAGGCGCCGAGTTCGATTGGCCGCTCTGTCCTCTGAAAGACGGCACGGTGGAAGATTTCAGCACCCTCACGGCGAAGAGGCCGTCGGGTGGCTATACGGCGCAGCTGATGGATCCTGCGCAGGAGCACTCCTTTTTCCTGGCTTGGTCGCCGCGCCATCAGCTTGCGTTTGGCTACGCGTGGAAGCGTGCGGACTTTCCATGGCTGGGACGCTGGGAGGAGAACCATCTGCGCGCCTCGCCGCCGTGGAACTCGAGAGAATTCACCCTGGGCATGGAGTTTAGCGTTTCTCCAATGGCGGAATCCCGGCGGCGTATGGTGGAACGCGGGAAGCTATTTGCAACACCCGGGTTTTTCTGGGCTCGGGCACAAACTCGGCACAGCGTTCGCTACTGTGCTTTTCTGCGTCCGGCTGCGACTCTGCCAAACAGTGTGCAGTGGGACGGCGGCCGGCAAATCACTTTGCTGTAGAGGCTGTGCGGGCTGGTAGAATTTCCGCGCAGTGCCTGTCCAATCCACGTAAGGATGTGTCCATGCTTTTCCGTGATTTTCGCCGGTATCGCCTGCTTGTGATCGCCCTGCTTCCGTTGACGATCGGTCTTATCCGTGCACAGGAAAAAGCGAAGCTTCCTGGACTGGATTGGGTTCAGCTGTTCAACGGGAGTGACCTGAGCGGCTGGACAAAAGTGGGAAACGAGAGCTGGACGGCCGAGGAGGGGCTGATTCACGGCAAAGGCCTGACCAAAGACTACGGCTATCTCGAAACCGAAAAAGACTACAAGGACTTCCAGCTCTCGTTGCGCTTCAAGTGCGTAGGCGATGGCAACAGCGGGGTCTTCTTCCATAGCGCATTCAAGCCCGGGACCGCGGACGTCACCCAGGGCATGCAGTTTGAGATTGACTGCACGATGATGCACCATACGGCCGGGGTATATGCCGAGGATGGACGAGGATGGGTGGTGTGGCCGGCTCCGGAAAACGAGGGCGTCGTGCGCATGGGAGATTGGAATGACTACCTGGTCGCGGTCGAGGGAAACCGGTACCGCTCGAGGCTAAACGGCGTGCCCATGGTGGACTTTACCGATCCCAAGCCCACCTCGTTCGATGGCACAATCGCCCTGCAACTGCACGCCGGGGGACGCGGCAACATGGAATTCAAGGACATCTGGATACGCGATCTTTCCCATCGCTAGGGTGCGCCTGGCGCAGGGAAGAGGGTCTGCAGGTGCTCATCCAGTCCGCAGTTCTGAAATTGAGCCGCAAGCGTCTCCTTTGTCATTCCGAGCGAAGCCGAGGAATCTGCAGTTTTCCCATTCAGCCCGCTACTCTCAGTTACTGATTGAGAGGACCGGAGTAGGGGGAAACAGCAGGTCCCTTGTATCTAGAGAGAGGCGACATTTTTTAAGAGAATGTCGTTAGGCGAGGGTGGATAGCCGTCCGCC
>JBARKD010000234.1:0-7094 GCA_049800615.1 Acidobacteriaceae bacterium
ATCCGGACGCCTGGATGCTGTTCCTCGAAACGCTGTGCAGCGGCGACGAGTGGGGGCAGGGCTCTGCTGTGGTTCCAAGTGATGCCGCGCAGCGATACCTGCTTCATGCGGGCTGCGCCACGAGAGAGGAAATAAAAACATTATTGCCGCTCTTCACGGAGCGGGTTGCCCCTTCAATCACTTCCATCGCAGCTACCCCTAACGTTGCGGGTGATTGATTGTGGAGTGGATTCAGGACGGAATCAATCAGATTCGTCGCTGGGGCCCGATGAGGATATACCGCGTCCTCTTTAAGATCGGGGTAGACACGGGGCTCTCCTACCAGTGGTACGAATTCCAATCTTCCACGCCACAGATCGAGGAATAAAATCCCCTTGGTTCCGAAGACGCGCACTTCGAAGTCCTTGCGCCCGAGACTTGTCGCGCCCGTGCTTGCAATCGTGACAATCGAACTGTCGTCCATTCGGAGATCGAGGACATCGTAGATGTCAAGAGCAGCGCCGTCGTTGTGGAAGCGCGCGAAGACTTCGGTGGGCCGCGCACCCGTCAAGAATGTCAGGTAGGCCGCTGCATGACAGACTTGGGCATATATTTGTCCACCTCCGGCTACCTTGGGATCGCTGTAGGTCCCCGCACGGGGATGCATGTATGGCTTTCCGTGTGTGGGCTGCGTGTTGGCGCCGCGAAGAAGGTCGTCAATTGGATTGGTCATCAAGACGCTAATCATACGTATTTGGCCAAGAGTTCCCTCATGTATCAGGCGCTGGGCCTCGATCGCATGCGCCGTATGATGCCAGGGACAACTGATAAGAAACTGGACACCGTTCTCGTCGGCCATCTTCACCAATTCCATTGCTTCGGCGACAGTCAGCGTCATCGGTTTTTCAATCAGGACGTGCTTACCCAGCGAGAGAGCTGCGAATGCATCTTCGTAATGGAGATTAGGGCTACTGCTGACTACGATCGCGGAAATACCTTCGATGGCGAGCAGTTCACTCGCGGTGGTGCAGGCGAAAGGGATTCCAAAATCATGAGCAATCCTTTTCGCCTCTTGCGGGTTGTTATTTTGAATTGCGACCAATTCGGCGTGGGGATGGGCAAGGAGCGCAGGGATGTGGGCGAACGTTGCCCACCATCCCGCCCCAATGACTCCGCATTTGATCTTGTTCTGCACAGGGTGCTCCTCTAAGCCTGGAAGTCAATGGGGACCAGCAGATCGCGATTGAGTTCGACGCCGAAGCCAGGGCTCGTACCAAGCGTGACATGTCCGTTGACTGGGAGGGGTTCCCCGACGATCGCTTCGAAGATGGGACGAACTCCCGTCCCATCCCCGACCGAAAGATACTCGGCGAATGGTGAGTTCAGATTCGATTGCACAAAGTGGTAGTTGTATACGCCAGAGCCGTGCGGAATGACGGGAACATCGTAGGGTTTAGCTATGGCAGCTATCCGCCGAACCGCGGTAAGGCCTCCGCACCATTGCATCTCTGGCTGAATAACATCGCATGCCCGCGCAGCCAGGATTGCGGCGAAGGCTTTCACGTCATACTCCAGATTTCCAATGGCGACCTGTATCGGATTGATACGCGTGCGCAGTTCCGCATTCATGTGCTCCGCCCATCCATTCTGCAGCGGATCTTCAAACCACTTGATATCGCAATCGCGCGCACGCTCCGCCAGTCGCGACGCGAATTCAATATCCCAGGAAAGATAACAGTCCACCATCAGCTCCATCGCGTCGCCAAGCGTAGACCGGCAGTCTTCGAGGCATTTCTGCATCTTGATCAGGCCCGCGCGACCATCTGCCATTCCCCAGGGAGCCGCAATTTTTACACCCAGGAAGCCGCTATTTTTCCAATGCGAGACCAGGTCCGGATGAGTGGTCACGTAGCAAGGGATGGTCTCTTTCGTTTGGCCGCCAAGCAAACGATACACAGGTTGGCCCAGCGCCTTTCCTATCAGATCCCACAGCGCCAGGTCTACACCACTAATGGCCATCGCTGTGACTCCGCCGAGCCCGTATGGCATAGTGGAGCGGTACATCTGATCCCAGAGCAGTTCTATGTTGAAGGGATCTTGTCCAATCAGAAACCTCTTGAAGTGCTGTTCGATGACGGCGCAGGAGAAGTAGCCGCCACCATAGTTCACAGAGCAGCCAGTAACTCCCTCATCGGTGAATATCTCGATGGCATATGGGTCTTGCCCTGGACCCATCCACAAGGTGCGTACCTGCGCATACTTTGGATAGATAGACATGGGGTTTGCGATGAGTGAACCTGTCTGCCAACCGCCTCCCCAATATTGAGATTCCCCGAACCGCGCCCCCTTTTCGCCGGTATTCCCCGATCTGATCCTATACAGCTTGATTTGCGAGATCTTCATTTCCTGACCTTCTCCGTTGCGGCAGATTTCACAGCCTCGAATCATAGACAGCGGGTGTACTGGTAGAGCAAGACTAAAAGCAAAGCATGAGGGAGTTTGCGCATATCGCAATTTTATTCACACTATGAGATGCCGCCATCGAGTCAACCGTGACCGGAGCCTCGAGAACTTCGAGCCGGTTTCAGAGCTCCATGGCTACAGTTCCTTGTCGGCGTCCGCGAATAGAGTGCTCGGGTAAAACTGCTCAATGTTTTGTGGCGTAAGAATTTGTACCGGCGCATAAATGGCAGGCTGGACGGGTTTGTGATGGAGGATATCAAATGCGACCTGAATGAGATTGTCTCCATACCGTTCGGGGAATGTGGCAATGGAACCGATCATCCTTGTTTGTGGAGAGCGCAATTCCCGGCGTGCCTCGGGAAAGGCGCCCACTCCCAACGCAAGGCAGAACTGGCTCCGGCCCACTTCCGCAAAAGCGCGAAGTGCACCCAAAACCGCGAGATCATTGACTCCGAAAATAAGTGTCCTGCGTTTCGGGGAAAACTGTAAATGCTTGCGAACCAGCTCAAAAGAGCGCTCCAATTCGCCCCGCGAATCGAGATGAAGAATGTGATAGCTTCCCGGCAGTAATTTGCGAACTGCAGACTCGGCGCCCGAAACACGAAGGTGTGGAAGGGATCCAGCAACTTCAAGGTCAAGCATTAGCAATTCATCGATTTCGCCTTGCCAGTGTTGTCGGGCAGCCTTGACCAAAGCCTTGCCGGCCATTTGGCCCACATTATAGTTGTCTATGCCAAAGAAGACCGCGCCCGGTTGAGGTATCTCTACGGCAATAACGGGTATGGAAGCCTCTTCATATATGGTCGATAGCTGGAGCCCGATACGCTCGTACACCTGGAATTCGATCGCCAAATCAACCTTCTGCTGCGCCAGTCTGTGCGCATTGCGCAAAGCAGTCCTGGCGCTGTACAGGTTTTCTACTTCAATCAGGTCGACCTGATGTCGAGTAGCAGCCCAGCGAATTCCGTGGGTTACCGCCCTGGAAAATGAATCGTTATTTTGTGAGGCGTAGCCGATGCGGAATCGCTTTTGATTCACGATATTGACATTGGAAAAATACCGCCGTCCTTCAGGACGACGCAACAGGCCCTCTTCCTCCAAAGTCTTGAGGATACGAAATACAATCGTACGCTCGAATCCAGTTCGCTCCACTACCTCGCTGAGACTCAACGATTGCTGGGCATCGGTGAAATGGTGCAGGATCGTGCAAGCCCTGGCTACTGTCTCAAGCTTGTATCGGGAATTGTCCCGATTAGCAGCGCACATATCCACTCCAATCGGCAAAACACTCCGGATCATATGGGAAGATCGTGTGCTCCCCACGGCCGGAGTGTAGCACGCTTTGCGATTTGCGCAATTTCTCGACTAGCGACATTTCGCCGTTGTCAACTCACCCTCCCCTGAAGCCTCCTCTTGCTTGATTCATGGCAGCACGCAAAACTGCCCGAGTAACACCCCTTCGGAGGCTATAACGATGCAACCTCGTCTTCGCAACAAAATACTCCAAATTGCAGTCCTCCTCAGTTTGTTGCCGTCCGCAGGCTCATACCTGTACGGGCAGGTAAGCGCCGGCGCCATCTCTGGCACCGTAACCGACTCAACACAGGCGGCCATCGCGGGCGCCAAGGTGACGATTACCAACCAGGGAACTGGCGCCTCGCATTCCCTAACGACAGATAGGAGCGGCTTCTACTCCGCGGAGGGACTTCCCGTTGGTCAATACACGATTGACGTTACAACGCCTAATTTCAAGGAGAGCGTCACCAGCGGCATACAGATCGATCCAGGTCAACGCCGTGCCAATAACGTCGTACTCGAAGTTGGCAGCGCGACGGCCCAGGTGACGGTCACGGCAAATGCGGAGCAGGTGAACACGGAGAGTTCCGAAAGCGGCGGCACGCTGACCAGCACGCAGATCGATAATTTGATGCTGAACGGCAGAAATTTCCAGACTCTCGCCATCTCCGTTCCAGGTGTCAGCAGCACCAACGGAGCCGATGGATTAGGCGGTGGTGGACTCTTTGGCGGAACCAAACTGATCGTCAACGGAAATTCGGTAGAGTACACCACCTACACGATCGATGGTATCTACAATATGAATTCGGGCAACTTGGCTAATATTGATATTCTGCCGGTTGTTGACGGAATTTCTGAATTCTCGGTTCTCAAAGACAACTACAGCGCGAAGTACGGATTTGCGGGCTCTGGGCAAGTCGTCGTTGTAACCAAAAGCGGAACGGACACGTTTCACGGAAGCGCCTGGGATTACCTGCGTAACAATGCCTTCGACGCGGACAACTATTTCTCGACGAGCACCCCGGCCCTCCATCAAAACATTTATGGATATACCCTGGGCGGCCCGGTCTTCATTCCTAAACTCTATAACACAGATCGGTCGAAAAAGACGTTCTTCTTCGCCTCCAATCAATGGCAGGCAATCAATGCCGCATCGATTCAACGTGGCGCGGTCTTTCCCCAGGCAATGCGGAGTGGAGATTTCAGTAACAGCCCGACACTAAGTGGCAACCTGACATTGGATGCACACAGCCAGGCGCTTCTGGCGTCGGAAGGAAAGACGAACTGCATCGCTGGCCCGACCACTCTCAATCCAGCATGCTTAGATCCGATCGCGGTAGGGTTACTGACGGCCTATGTCCCGTTACCGAACAACCCATCGGGAGGATTTCAAAACTACATTAACCAGAATCCGCAGATCACCCGGCAACTTGATTATCAGTTCCGAGTGGACCACCAGATCAATCGGAGTAACCAATTGACTGGCCGCATTCTGTATGAACCCGTCAGTAACAGGTTTCCTTACGATTGGTGGGGAGGAACCCCTTACACTAGCATCACTGACAGCGTCTATACGACAGGCTTCAACGGACTGCTGCGGGTTCAGACGCAGATCAAGCCCAATCTGATAAATATAGCGGGCGTCGCATATACGGATGATCGGCCGCATATCCGTCTTACAAAAGGCGGCCAGCTGCCCGACGGGCTGTCGATCATTCAGTCATTTCCCGATGCGCCGGTCAATGGCCGGATTCCAAATATTTCGATTTCCGAAGGGTGGACGGGAAACGGAGTCGCGTCTCAACCAATTTCCGCCTCGGATGGGGAAGGCTTGATATCCGACGACGTGAGCTGGGTTCGAGGCAATCATGTTCTGCAAGCAGGTGCGCTGTACATGTTTGGAATTAAACGGCAGACCGTGTTCACGAACCCACAGGGGACGTTTAACTTTAGTGGCGTGCATACCGGGGACCCAGCCGCGGACTATATGCTGGGACTGGATTCCAGCTACTCCCAGGCCAGCTCGGAGAGGGAAGGGGCCTTTCACTATCGGCAAGGCGAGGCTTACGCGCAGGATGATTGGCGAGCAACGCATCGCTTGACTTTGAACTTGGGCCTGCGTTGGGTGTATTTCTCCAACGACACAGTAAGTGGCGATCAAGTGACCAGCTTCAATCCAGCGCTCTACCAGTCTGCACAGGCTCCGGTTGTGAATGCGAATGGGTCCTTTCAACTCAATAGCTCGAATCAACCACTGAATGCCAGTGGGGGGCCTGCAAATCTTCTGAATGGCCTCGCGTTCGCCGGGCAAAATGGGGTCCCTAGCGGATTTTTTATTCCGGTTAAGACAAACTTCGGCCCCCGAGTCGGCTTCGCCTACGATGTATTTGGAAATGGGACGACGTCGCTGCGTGGCGGATATGGAATCGGTTATTCCCGAATCCCGACCGCCGTGATCTACTATGCGTTTGGACAGAACCCCCCGTACAACGAAAGCGCCAATATCCTGAATAGTCTCCTGAGTAATGGAACTGCGGGAGGTACGGCAGTAGCACCCACACCACAGAATCTGGACAATGTGCCGTTTTCGTTCACTCCTACGCAGATACAGTCCTACAGCCTTACGCTGGAACAACAACTCGAGCGGAACATGGTTGGAGCTGTGGCTTATGTAGGCAGCCAAACACGGCACGTGACGGCAGGTGTTGGCGGTGGCAATGATATCAATTGGCCGCTCTCGGTAACTGCACCGAGCGCCCCGGGTTGCTTGCCGGCGGGCCAGGCGGCTTCAGCCTCCTATGACTTCGATCCCTGCATCAATAGTGGAACTTCCTCAGCCAACTACACGCGCCCCTATCAAGGTTACGCTCAAATAACCCAGCAATACGACGAAGGCACCGCTAACTACAATGCGCTTCAAGCCTCAGTGAACTATCGCGCTCGTGCGTCGCAGTTCAGCCTGGCTTATACCTGGAGCAAGACTCTGGCTACCGTAGCTGGGCATGGATCCGGGGCGACCACGTCACAAGGTTCTGGCCCGCAAAATCCGCGTGACTGGGCTGCAGAGTATGGCCCTCCGTCCTATGACTTCACGAATAACATAACTGGAACGTGGGTGTACGCTATTCCATTCTTCAGTCACAGTAGCTCGCTTATGGCACTCGCCTTGGGAAACTGGAGCTTCCAGGGTCTGTTCCTTCACCAAAGCGGGTTTGCATTGAGTCCGAGTCTGACTACATCTACTGCGGGCGAAGCTAATCGGCCTAACGTGGTAGGACAGAATCGAAAATTGGGTCAATTGAGCGAATGGTTCGATACCAGCGCGTTCACAGCTCCCGCCTACGGCTTCTATGGAG
>JBARKD010000235.1:0-7043 GCA_049800615.1 Acidobacteriaceae bacterium
ATATAGGACAGAATCGTATCCATCGCTGAGCGGCTTACGACGGGGCCAACACGGCCATTGGTGGCGGGGTCTCCTACCTCCAGCGCCTGCACCCGGTCGCGAACACGCTCGACGAAAACGTCATAAATCGGGTCTTCCACAATGGCGCGCGAGCAGGCCGAGCACTTCTGGCCATTGAAACCGAAAGCGGAGGCTACGACCCCTTCCACCGCGGCGTCCAAATCGGCATCGCTGCTGACGACGATCGAATCCTTGCCCCCCATCTCCAGAATCGTTCGCTTGATCCAGATCTGTCCCGGGCGGGCCTCGGCCGCGCGAACGTGTATGTCCAGGCCTACTTCCTTCGAGCCGGTAAACGCGATCAGACGCGTCTTCGGGTGTTGGACGATCGCGTTGCCAAACGTGCTGCCCGAGCCGGGGCAGAAGTTGACCACGCCGGGCGGCATTCCAGCCTCTTCCAGAACATCCACAAACCGCGCAGCAATGGTGGGAGAATCGCTCGAGGGCTTGAGGATGACGGCGTTGCCGGTGACAATCGCAGCGGCCGTCATGCCGGCCATGATGGCAAAGGGGAAATTCCAGGGCGAGATCACGGCGCACACACCCATGGGGATGTACAGGAGTTGATTGCGCTCCCCGGGGTATTGGATGGGCGGTACGGCTTCCGCAAGCCTCAGGGCCTCGCGCGCATAGAATTCGAGAAAGTCAATCGTCTCCGAGACATCGGCATCGGCCTCAGCCCAGTTCTTGCCTACCTCGTAAGTCAGCCAGGCACAGAATTCAAACTTGCGCTTGCGAATCAGTTCGGATGTTTGCAGCAGCAGCGCGGCGCGCTCTGCGACGGGCACATGTTGCCAGGTCGAAAAGGCCTCCAGGGCTGCGCGCATGGCGCGCTCCGCATGCTCCAGGCCAGCCTTCTGGTGCACGCCCACTACTTGTGCCGGCCGCGCCGGATTCAACGATTGGATCTTTTCCGAGGTGCGCGATCGCTCGCCGCCAATCACCAGCTCGTATTCGTGGCCGAGCATATCTCCCACGCGCGTCAGCGCGGCTTTCATCGCATGTACATTCTGCGCGTCGTGGAAATCGATAAACGGTTCGTTGCGGAATGCCCCGCTGGGGCTGACAGGCTGAATGACGGTGCTGATCTGCGCGGTTGGCATAGCACTCCAATTTTACGCCTGAATCCCACCCTTCGCCGAGGACGCGAAGGATGGGGCACCCGCACATCCGCTGCTGCACCCGCGCTGCCGCGGCACTTAACGTGTAACGGTGAGCCGCTCCGTCTGCGCAGATAATTTGGCCGTGCGTTCCAGCTTTTCCCAGTTGAAGGGCCGCCCATCGATTGCCCGTTTCACCGTCTTGAACAACACCAGCGAGAAAAGCTGGCGATAGGCAAACCGCTGCAGCCAGATATGGAACAGCAGCCATCCGTCGCCCTTGTTGGCCGGGTGCTTTCGCTCCAGGCTGAAGGCCAGGGCTGAAGTAACGAAGTCGATGATCAGGAACCCGAGGAAGAAGGTGAGGAGCTTCTCGAAGTTGGCGGCATTGGCCGCCTCCGGATGGAAGTGCCGGTCCAGAAGATAGTGGACGACACCGGCCACGAACATTAAGTCAATGAAGGGAGAAACAAGGGGCAGCAGGATCTGGAACACCAGGATATTGGGGAGTGCGAACAATCCCATTGCCTTGTTCCTAAGAAATGCGGCTTGATGCTTGTACACCGCCTGCAAGGTGCCGAAGGACCAGCGGAAGCGCTGCCGCATCAGTCCGCCGGCGGTAGCGGGAGCCTCGGTAAATGCCAGCGCCCGATCTTCATAGATCACCTGGTAGCCCTGTTCCAGCAGATTCATGGTCAGGTCGGCATCTTCGGCAACCGTGTTGAGCGGATATCCTCCGCCCTGGCGCACCGCGTCCGTGCGCCACGCGCCAATCGCGCCTGGAACCACGGTTACGACACCAAACAGATCGAGCGCGCGCCGTTCGAAATTCTGGCTGGTGATGTATTCCAATGCCTGCCAGCGAGTCCACAGGTTGATGCGGTTGCCCACCTTGGCATTGCCCGCCACAGCTCCGATGCGCGAATCGGCAAAGTGGCACACCAGCTTCGAGACGGCGTCGGCCGCGATCACCGTGTCGGCGTCAATGCCCACGTAAAATTCCTCATCCAGCTCCTCGACCGCGAAATTGAGCGCCTCCGCCTTACCTCCATTCGGCTTGCGCAGCACAGTCAGCATGCCCGCCGCAATCTCCTGGGGATAGGCCGCGCGCGCGACTTCCGCTGTCCGGTCCGGAGACCCATCATCGATGACGATGATGCGGAGATGCGGGTAGTCCGAATTCAGCACCGAGCGGATGGTACGCACGATGACCTTTTCTTCGTTGTAGGCGGGAATCAATACGGCCACACGAGGTAGAAATCCGCCCGCCACCTCGGGCACCGGGCGTTTGCGCAATCGGTCGATGAGAGCGAAGATGCCGACCAGGATGAGCCGGGCGCTCATGAGAACGTCGCCCAGGAAAAAGAGCGTAACCACAAAGTGGTTGAAGAAGGCCCAGGCGAAGAAGGCAACCGAATCTACGCGCGCCTGCCACCGTTCCCTCGTGTTCAGCGGCGGCATGACTTCCGCGCGCGTTTTCCCCATCAGGTCCGAAACCTGCTCGATCTGGTAGCCATGCGCGCGCAGCCCGTCGATCAGGACGGGCAATGCTGCAACCGTGATGGTGCGGTTTCCGCCCCCATCATGCATCAGGACGATGCTGCCCCGGAATTGCGGCTTGGCCTTCATCAGCTGCAGCTGATCCAGCACATCCCGCAGAATGCTCTGAGGGGTCCCGCGCTGCCGCTCATCCCAGTCGTGGGTATCGATCTTGTTGCCGATGATGGTGTAACCCATCTTCTGAATCATGTAAGCCGGCGCTGCCTGGTCGTTGGTGTCCGGCTCCTCGTCAATATCGTAAGGAGGGCGAAAGTAAAGCGGCTTGACCCCCAGCTTGCTGCCGAACAACCGTTCGGTAAGGTTTAATTGTAACCGTACCTGTTCGGGAGAGATCTCGCTGATGTCGGGATGCGTCCAGGTATGGTTGCCGATCTCGTGCCCTTCGGCCAGGACCCGTTTCATCAGACTTACATTGTCCTGGGCCTGCTCGCCGATCATCATGAACGTCGCGTGCACGCCCTTTTGCTTGAGGATGTCCAGGATTTTCGGCGTCCAGGTCGGATCGGGGCCATCATCGAAGCTGATTGCGACGACTCCCGGCTTGTAGCCGTAGTACTCGATGGTGTAAGGCGAGGGGTACGTGAGCATATGCTCATCGGTCACGGTCCAGTTGTAGGAATCCATGTCGATGGTGCGCGAACCAGGATGCGGTTCTCCCGTGATGCGAATAATGTCGCCATCTCCATCGGAAACCACATCATTGCCAGGAGGTATCTGTTTGAGCGACTGGGGAGCGGTCTTGTTGCCGGGGTGATCCCAGATCGACCAGATCGAAGGATCCTCCTCGCCGAGGCACCACAGTGCGAACGTCTCGAGGCCCATTTGCCGGGCGGCGCGCAGCTCGTTCAACGCCGTGACGGCATCCAGCATCCACACCTGGTGGCGCACGTGCGCATCTTCGTCGTCGTAGGTAAAGTGCGGGTTCAGCTCGTCACCGGCCAGCGTTACATCGGCATTGGCTTCTGAAGCTGCCTGCCAGCCGTCCTGTACGGAAATATCCTCGGTGTCCAGAACCTTGGGCGGCTGATGTCTCCTGGCCAACGACATGGACCAGTTGTAGCCGTAGTTTCCGATCGCGCAGATGATCTTCTCTTTGGGCACAATCTTCATTACCCGCTTCAGGTTGTTTTCAAACCAGTCCTGAGCCGCGATCGGGCCCGGGCTGCCAGTCTCCTCGTGCTGGTCGTAATTCATCAGGATGATGCCGTCGGTATTCTTCGCCAGCTCGACAAATTCGTCGTCATCCGCGCCCACGCCTTCGTTAATGAAGAGGCGGAGATTCTTCGGATGCATCTGCGCGTACAGTTCCTCGACCAGCGTGTTGTAATCGGCCTGCGCATCGTCGGGCAGGTCCTCGAGATCGAGACTGATTCCGCGATAGCTGGGATTGGCGGCGAGAAAGACTCCCAGTTGACGTTCCAGGTTTTTCCGCGCGGATGGATCCTTGAGCATGGCGGCCACACTGGGGTCCCATTGCTGCGTGAGCACGTCGTAGTTCTTGATCAGGGGGACGATTTCAGTGTCTTCATGCGCGGCGGCGATCAGGTCATGAATCTTGTTTTGCGGGTCGACGCTGTTGACGCCTTGTTCACCTACCACGTTGTAAACATGCAGCGGCGCTTGCGCGATCGAAGCGCCATGCAGCGTCCCGTCGCCCTTGGTGACATATAACCAAACCGGGAACAGGATATCGATCTGGTGAATGTGGCTCCTGAGCGACGAATAGCTGCCCGCGTCGTCGTCCACGTAGTACGCCGCGCGCAAACCCTCGCCCGAATTGAATTGGATCTCAGAGGGCTTTCGACTGGTCTTCCGGCGCGCCGGCTTCAGGTACTTGGCCTTGAAGGCAGCCGCCTGATCCCGAATGGCATGGTAGTTCCTCTTCGGAGTGGGCAGCAACAACTCCGGGAGAGGCTGATTCCTGACCACATTGAGAAAAAACAGGACCAGAACCAGGGTGGAAAACACAGCCACCACGTCCAGAATGCGCCGAAGGCGTCTCCATCGTTTCCGTTGCGGATCGAAGAAAATCTGGCGATTCATGCCTGATTGAAAGCTTACAGGAACTCTCCCCCCGGAAACGACGCGGTCCGAGCACGCTTGTGGGATGCTGGTGCATGCCTTCGCTGTTTACTCTGGTTGTGCTCGCCGCCGGAGCCGGCCTGCGCATGTGGTTGATCCACCTGCACCCGCAGGTCGGGGGCGACGCCCTGCTGTACGGAGACATCGCGGGCAACTGGCTTACGCACGGGGTCTACGGCCACTCGGTTGGCCATCCCTCGGGGCCGGCCACTATCCAGCCTACCTTGGTGCGCCTGCCGGGGTATCCCGCCTTCCTGGCTTTGTGCTTTGCGCTATTTGGCGTGGGGAATTACCGGCCGGCGATCTGGCTGCAAGCCCTCATCGATCTGGGAACGTGCCTGCTCGTGGCCGGTTTGGCAGCCAGGATCTGTGGGCGCCGCGCTGCCAGAATCGCATTGGTACTGGCTGCCTTGTGTCCTTTCACCGCCGTCTACGCAGCGTTTCCGCTCACAGAAACGCTGTCCCTGTTTTGCATCGCCCTGGGCTTCCGCGCCCTCCCCGAGGTTCTGGAGCGCCCGCGCTCCGTCTGGACCGCCCTGCTCATCTTTTCCTGGAGCTATGCAGCGCTGCTTCGTCCGGATGGGGCGCTGCTGGGGGTAGTGTTGTGCGCCGGTCTCATCGTCTACGGCCGCCATTCCTTAGGGCCAGGGCCCGCCATCCGCCTTGCGCTTGCCGCCGGCCTAATCTCCCTGATTCCTTTCGCTGTGTGGACCGTGCGGAATTGGCGCACCTTCCACGTCTTCCAGCCCCTTGCCCCACGCTACGCCAATGACCCAGGTGAATTCAGCGCCCCCGGCTTTATCCGCTGGGTTCGTACTTTCACCGCCGATTTTGCTTCCACCAGCGAAATCTACTGGAATGGAAACAGCGATCGTATCGATTTGGCCTCGCTGCCTAGCCGGGCAATCGACAACGCAGCGCAAACCGAAGAGACGCGGCGTCTTCTTGACGACTACAACAACATCACCACGCTGACTCCGGAAATTGATGCCCGCTTCGACCGCCTGGCTCAGGAGCGGATCAGTGCTCATCCTTTTCGCTACTACGTTTGCATGCCTCTGCTGCGCCTGGGGGACATGCTGCTTCGGCCCAGATTGGAGACGGGGAACTCCACCCCTCTGCGCTGGTGGGAGTACCGGCAACATCCCCTCCAGACCTGGTTAGCCATCCTCAATGGCTCGCTGAACCTGGCCTACCTGGTGCTTGGTTTTTTGGGAGCCCTGCGCAGGCCGCGGTTTGCCGGGGCCATGATGGCCTTGATCGTCTTGCGCAGTCTCTTGCTGGCTACCGTGGAGGCGCCTGAAACACGCTATACCCTGGAGTTCTTTCCGCTTCTATTTGTGCTCGGGGCCTGTTATTTGACCACCCGTTGGACGTCCTTGGGGAGCTTGGGCTGGAAAACAGAAGGAGCAATCGGCGAGTTGTAGCGAATACTTTTGTAAGTTGCCGTGCGCGTATCGCCGCCGGGCTCATAGAAGATTTGCTTTAGGCTGATCCCCTGGATTGGATCAATCCAGATGGTCACATGGCTGAACAGGTTGGCTACATTTGCCTGCACCGGCACCAGGTCAAGCTTATCCACCGCAACCCCATCCAGGTTTTCTGTTCCGACGAAGCCGACCTTCCAATTGGACTGGAGATCGGCGCCGCTGCCGCCGAAGCCCAGGGTCAAAAAACTTTCCCACAGGCTGCGATTGGCCCCTGTTTTGAAGATGTTGACCTGGTTAATGGCGGGCACGTAATAGTTGGCTTCGCTGCCGTTGAATGTAATCGTTTTGGCGGCATCTTTCCCGTTGTCCTGCTTGATATAAGCAGCCACTTGCGTACCGGTTTTCCTGCGTTCGTAATAAATGGTGCCCGTCTGGATATCGTGATCCTGCACCGCCGCCTGGAAAACATCCCAGGTGAAATCAGCCTGGGCGCTTTGAAACTTCGCCGAAGCGGCATTGAGCTGGGTAATGACTTTTTCGAGATCCCCGCTGTTCTGTGCCGGCAACGAGCCCGCTAGTGACATCAGCAGCCCCAGCGAAATCAACTTGATCTTCCTTACTCGATCCAGCATGCGTCTTCCGTTCCTTGTCTTGAGGTCGCAATATGCGGCAACTCACTAGTGGCGTGTCTCAGAGAAAGCATTACTGATTGAGAGCAGGTCCCTCCACTACCCCGGATTTTCTGTTGAGGTTTAGTGGCGTTGGCGAGCTTCATGCGCCTTTCTTTAATGGAAAGGCGCACAGGTGGACG